>JBDUAM010000053.1:0-20334 GCA_040004655.1 Chthonomonadales bacterium
TAATCAACTTCAATATGGTCGTGTAATGCGTACAGAGCGCACGATTATTACCTGGTGCAACTACCACGTGAGTGTGGCTGGCGCGGTAAAATGCCCGGCCATCTTCGCAAGCGGAGTGGCCAAGCAGCTTGATTACAAGCAGTTTGTGCAGAACAGCTGGAACATCAACGGCCAGTAAATTCCGTTATGTGCAGATGCAATTAAGGGGAGCGCTTAGCGCTCCCCTTAATTTATGTGTCGAGAATAATGGCTATTGTCGAATAAGTTCGGATGGACCGATGTGTCGCAACTTCTTCAACGCCCGTAATTCTATCTGTCGAACTCTCTCACGCGTTACGCGCAGCCTGCTGCCCACTTCTTCGAGTGTGCGCGCATAACCATCGTCCAGGCCGAAGCGCATCTTCAAGACGTCACGTTCTCGCGATGTGAGTTTGTTGAGTACTTCGTCGATCTGTTCTCGTCGAATAAGGTTCAACGTCGCTTCAGATGGAGATGGCGCCGTGTTGGACTGAATGAAGTCTGAGAGTTGGCTGTTGTCCTTCTCTCCGACAGGAGTCTCCAGGGAGAGGGGCTCAAGGGCAATTCGGGTGATTTCATTCACTCGTTCTACCGGAACTTCCAGTTCGCGGGCTATCTCTTCGACTGTCGGTTCGCGATGGAGCTGCTGTCGAAGTCGGGAAGATGCCTTTACATATTTATGAATGATTTCGGCGACGTACACGGGAATTCGAATTGTTCGGCCTTGATTGATGATTGCTCGAGCGATTGCCCGTCGGATCCACCACGTTGCGTAGGTGCTAAAGCGGTAACCCTTATTAGGGTCAAACTTCTCGACGGCGCGTATCAGGCCGATGTTACCTTCTTGAATAAGGTCGGGAAGAGGAATGCCGCGTACGGAATACTTCTTGGCAATACTCACGACAAGCCGAAGGTTCGCTTCGGTCAGTTTGTCTTTAGCACGTTTATCGCCACGTTGTACAGCTCGTGCAAGGCGAATTTCTTCATCAGCAGTTAGGAGTTGAGCAACTCGTGCTCGGCTCATCCAGAGGTGCAGATCTTCATCGCGACCAGCGCGTGCACGCTCTTCGTGGACATACTCTTCTTCGACCGAGGCTTCCGCCGCCATAATCGGTTCGGCAGTCGCATCTTCATCACCGTCTCCACCAGAACCGGAGACACTGTTCTCATATATGGTGAGGAGATCTTCGTTCGGTTCGTCGACGTATCCCTCTTCAACTTCGTCTTCTTGCGTTTCGACAGCAACGCCTGCTACCAACAACTCTTCTGGCAGGCCCACTGGTCGATCTAATATCGTTGGACTACTCATATCTTAACCCCTCCTTTAGTCGGGTTGTCAAACAATGACCCTGGCAGGGCGTCCCGCAAATACCTGTCTTCATCTGTCCACATCCAAATGTTGTACGTCCGACCGCATAAAATCGTTTATGGTTCAATCTGGACTTTGTTGACCAGTACTCGGTCAAAAATGTTCACGCCTAACTCGGTCAAGTTTGTTTTTTCTCCACTTGTTCCGTTGCGTCAACAGATTGACCCTGCGGTTCGAACGTCATTGTTCTATAGACGGGCTTGCGATTCTTCACAAGCCTTAGTATTTGTGGTGCGCTTTAGACCTATTCCATACTGGCCATTAAGCTATCACAGTTGGTTATGTTTCACGGTTTATTATAAGGCAAGCACTCTCCAAAGTCAAGAAAGTGGAATCGCTAAGCAAGGTTCCGAAGATCCTTCACGATACCTTTCAAGGTTTTGGCAACAAACAAAATGCCTTCCTCTGTTGTACTCTCTCCCAGTGTTAGCCGGAGAGCTCCTCTTGCTTGATCAACGCCCATTCCCATGCTGAGCAACACATGCGAAGGCGCGGTTGATCCCGTTGTACACGCCGATCCTGCGCTGGCGCATATCCCTGCCATGTCCAGCGCGAGAAGGAGAGCTTCTCCCTCGACGCCCTCAATGGTAAGGTGAACAGTAGACGGGACGCGACTCTGGTGTTCGGCAGTAAGCCTGATTCCTGATGCGTCGTCAACTACCTGATGTACGAGAATATTCGACAAAAGTGTCGTCCGCTCCTGCTCTTTTTTTGACTTATCTGCACTTCTTATTGCCGCGGCGCCAAATCCAACGATTCCAGCGACATTTGTTGTGCCTCCGCGAAACCCTGATTCTTGTTCGCCACCGAGCATCCACGGGAAAATGGGAGTTCCGCGTCGAATGTACAACGCTCCAACGCCTTTTGGACCATAAATTTTATGGGCGGACATTGTTAACAGGGAAACAGGAAGGCTGCGTAGGTCAATTGGAAGTCGGGCAAACGATTGCACAGCGTCGACATGAAACGGTACTCCAGCCGACTTGCAAACATCAGAAATACTGCCGATATCCTGAATAGTCCCGATCTCATTGTTTACGTGCATAACAGAGGCCAGAAACGTGTCGGGGCGAAGTCGTGAGCGAACAGCTTCCGGGTCGACAACACCTTCGTGACTGGGAGGTATTTGTTCAACTTCAAATCCATCTCGCATCAACGATTCAGCAGGTTCCAGCACGGCGTGATGCTCGATGGCGCTGACGAGCAGATGTTTCATGGCGCCCGCATTGCGTGCCATTCCCCGAATGGCCCAATTGTCTGCTTCTGTGCCGCCCGAGGTGAAGAAAATCTCGTCTGGAGAGCAATTAAGGATGGACGCGATCTGTTCTCGAGCGGTATCTACAGCAGTCTTTGCGCGGGCGCCGAGGTTGTATAGCGTGGCGGAATTCCCGTAATATTCTGTAAAGTAGGGGAGCATTGCCTCCAGTACTTCAGGCGCAACGGGAGTGGTGGCTGCGTGATCGAGGTAAATGGGAAATTCGATCATGATTGAAACCCCTACTTGCCGGGAGCGGGGATGTTCGGCTTCAGGTCGACCGCTGTCGGTACCTTCAACTCTTCCCTGGCCGCGATTGCTGCTTTGAATCCGGGGTCCAGTTTGATTGCCCGGTCTAGCGCGACCAACGCCTGATCTTTTTGGTCCATTTTGGCTAGCGCCATCCCGAGGTGGTACTGGATTTCAGATTGGTCCGGAGCAAGCGAAACGGCCCTTGAGAGATTGGCAACGGCATCTTTATAATTCTTTAAGCGATATTGAACCCAGCCTTGACTATCGACAATCGCGCCCATCTCTGTGTCGGGAAGGTTCGCTTCTCGAGCTTTTGCCAGCGCCTGGTCGATCATTTTGACAGCGGTAAGCAGCTTGATCATCTCGCCCGGGCGGTCAGGATCATACACTTCGGCGTACATGTACCCGGTCCCATTGAGGGTGCTGTAGTGGTCCGGCATAACCTTAAGCGCATCCTCTGCAAATTGAATAGCCTTTTTGCTGTCGCCCATATTCAGATCTGCCGTGGCAATACACATGAGCAAGAAGACACGTTTCTCAGGATCTGCAGTAGGGAATCGGGCTAGTGTCGTTACCGAATAGGCCGCGGCGAGTGGCCACTCTTTGCGCATCTGGCAAAAGGCAACAATGGCGAGGCACGTGTCAAGGTTGCTCGTGGCGACGCTCTTGGTAAAACGAGCTTGCGCGCCGGGGCGGTCGCCGGCCAGCAACAAGTTTGCGCCTTCAGTCACTTCTTGAGGCACCGAATTTGATTGCATGGATTGAATGCGGGCACAACTGGCAATAGACCAGAGCGCCAGACCGATAACAGCAATTCGCAGGATGATGTAGTTAGCAGGTGATATCTTCAATTAGTGGTGTCCAGTCAAATTCCAAATATAGAGAACTACCAGTTGAACACCATTATTTGTCATGTGAATAATGATCGGCACCCAGAGGGATCCTGTGTAGTAATAGGAGAGAGCAAGAATGATTCCCATGGGGAAGATCACTATTACATTCAGTGGCGCAACATGAATAACCGCAAATAACAGTGCGCTAATGCAGACTGCCACAGGTAAATTGATCCGTCGTCGTAGGGCGTTGAACAGAAATCCACGGAAGAAAAACTCCTCGCCGATTGGTGCCAATACAGCCCCGCCAATGAGCATGATGAAACCCCAGATTGGACTTGCCATGGAAGTTTCGATAACAGATTCGTTGCCCATTTTTTTTCCGGCATTGGTAACGCTCTTCATGGTGTTGTCGCCCAATATGACGTGGGCGATTGTCAGCAAAACGAACTCCAGGCACAGGCTAAAGACAATAACGCATAGCCCCGAAATCAATCCGATTACCACTTCCGGTCGCTCCGGTTTCAGTCGAAACCCGATACTTTCCACCCTCTGTTTATATTTCTGCGTAATGAAAAGCACGGGAATCATCACAAGAATGAAATTTTGTGGAATTAGAGAGAGGCAGGTTATGGGAATCATGAATCGTTCACTTTGAATGGCATTGGGTGAATTTATTCCGCCCATCATGGCAATCACGGCGATCACAATTGGGATCACGGCTATTGTGATGGCAACTATCGCAGCCTGACCCCCGAGCCAGACGTCGACAAGGCTCCATTTCGGTGCAAACAGGGGCTTCGTTTCCCCGGCCACAACCTTTGGCTGGTGAACAAGATAGGCAATTGCCAGTATCGCGTCGATGAAGAGCACAACAAAGCAGACGAGCAAAAATATTATTGCAATAACTGTTTCAGATCCGGCGGGCAGTCCCATCTTCCTAAACCCCCGACCCGATCGTGGACTCTAAGTCGCCATGCTCCACGCCGCCGGTAAGCTCCAGGAAAATATCCTCCAGGCTCTCGGAACCGCCAACGGCCTGCGACCGCAGTTGGTCCATCGTGCCCTGCGCCACAATATTGCCACGGTTGATAATGGCGAACCGGTCACACATGCGTTCTGCAATTTCAAGAATGTGGGTCGAGACGAAAACAGCGGCGCCGTCATCACAAAGCCTTCTGAGGATGTCCTTCATCAGCCGTGCGCTTTTCGGGTCAAGGCCAACAGTCGGCTCGTCCAGAAAGACAACTTTCGGCGTGTGAATTAACGCCCCAGCCAGTGAAATCTTTTGTCGCATACCGCGAGAGTAGCCTTGAATGAGCTCGTTTCTCTTTTCATAAAGCTCAAAGAGGGTAAGCAGATCGTCGATTTTCTGCGCTCGGTTTTCAGCGGTTACAGAATAGATGTCCGCCATGAAGTTGATGAACTCACGCCCCGTTAGCTTTTCGTACAGAAATGGATTATCCGGGATGTAGCCGAAAAGTCCCTTCGCCTGAAGAGGTTGCGTTTGAATGTCGTATCCACCGATGAGAGCTGTGCCAGACGTTGGTCGCAGTAGACCCGTCATCATCTTGATTGTGGTAGTTTTGCCCGCGCCATTTGGACCAAGGAAACCAAAAAGCTCTCCTGGGCGAATATCGAGGTTAAGTTCAGAAACTGCGACGAGATTACCAAATGTCTTACGAAGCCCACGACATTCGATGAGAGGGGACGAGGCATTTTCCGTCGGCATATTACTACTTTCGTTCAAACAATTGTCCGCTAACGACACGCTGGATGCCTGCGAGGTCGTTTTCTATATTTACGTTCGAAAATCCTGCAATCACCAGCAATTGTGCTACCTGTTCGTCCTGCCCAATTCCTATTTCAAGGGCGAACCAGGCACCATCGCGGCAAACACGTGTGGCATCGGTTACAAGTCGCTCGATGATCTCAAATCCAGTTTGGCCGCCGCTCAAAGCTATACGAGGTTCAAATTGCGACACTTCTGGCTGCAGTTTCTCAACTTCGTCCTCAGATATATACGGCGGATTGGCGACAATAATGTCCGCTGACCGTATCGGAAACGGGGAAAGACCATCGGCAAGTACAAATTGGCATTGGTTTGCTATACCAAGCACTGTCGCGTTTTCTTGAGCGACATCCAGCGCAAGTTGCGAAATATCTGTACAAAGGACGTTGCAAGATGCAAATTCAGCGGCAATGGAAATTCCGACGCATCCGCTGCCAGTGCAGGCATCGATAACCGCTACAGATTCCGTTCCGTGAATCTTCGCCAATGCGAAGTCAACAAGTAGTTCCGTTTCCGGGCGGGGGATGAGAACAGAAGGATTCACTCGGAATTCTCTTCCATAGAACTCTTGTGTACCGCGGATGTATGCCAGCGGTTCACGGTTTTCACGACGGGTAATAAATGCATCAAATGTGGTGAGCTGGTCTTGGCTAAGTGGCTGATCCAGACCGCGCAGAATCTCCTCGCGACTTAATCCCGTTGAGATTCCAAGCAGAATCCGAGCCTCTCTCAGAGGATCCTCGACACCGGCATTAGTCAGCCTGGCCAACGCAGATTGCAAGAGCTCTCGCTCGTGCGAGGCCATTATCTAAGGACCCTGTTCCATCTCTGCGCGAAGTCGCTCGGCCTGATCGGCAGCAGCAAGCTCGTCAATGAAGGGTTGAACGTCGCCGTCCATGGTTGCTGGAATATTGTAAATTGTCTTGCCGACGCGATGATCAGTAATTCGTCCATCGGGGAAGTTGTAGGTGCGAATCTTCTCGCTGCGGTCACCGGTGCCAACCTGCGATTTTCGGTTGTCAGATCGTTCATTGGCGGCAATGGCAATTTCTCGCTCAAGCAGGCGAGCGCGCAGCATGCGCATGGCCTTTTCTTTGTTCTGAAGTTGGCTGCGTTCATCCTGGCAGGTGACCGTGATGTTAGTTGGCTTGTGATGGATACGGATGGCCGTGGCGACCTTCTGAACGTTCTGTCCACCTGCACTGGATGCGTGATAAATATCCATCTCGATGTCGTTCGCAAGGATCTCGACTTCCACCTCTTCAGCTTCAGCGAGAACTGCAACGGTGGCGGTGCTCGTGTGAATGCGGCCCCCGGATTCGGTTGCCGGGACCCTCTGGACGCGATGAACGCCACTTTCATACTTTAGTTGGCTGAACGCGCCTTGACCCTGAATACCGACAACGACGTCGGTGAAGCCGCCGATGCCAGTCTCCTGAGCATTCAGGATTTCTGCCTTCCAACCTCGGCGTTCTGCATATCGCATATACATTCGGAGCAACTCGCCCGCGAACAGTGCAGCCTCTTCACCACCTGCTGCCGGTCGAATCTCGAGGATTACATCCTTGTCGTCATTTGGATCCTTCGGCAGGAGCATCGCCTTGAGTCTGGTTTCAAGCTCATCGATCTTCGGACGCAATTCGTCTAAATCGGCCAATGCAAGTTCGCGCATCTCGGAATCGGAGACCATGGCCTCGGCATCTTCAATGTGTTGAACAGTCTTCCTGTATTCCCGAAAGAGGTTGATAAGCGGCGTCAGGTCGCTCCATGCTTTGTTAACCTGGTGATAGATCTTCATATCGGAGATGATGCCGGGGTCGAGCATTTGTGCGTTCAGCTGCTCGTACTTTTCATCCAGCTCTTCTAATTTTGATAGGGCGTTCTTGAGGGACACTTGAATCTACTTTCTATGACTAAAGTTCTTTGTTTACGCCGGAGCAGTTGCCAGTGAGGTCGCCTTTAAGGCATCTTCTTCCTTCTCACTGTTCAAGACTGCCTCAAGCGACGCGATCGCGACTTCCAGGTGTTCTACGTCCGGTTCGCGTGTGGTAAGAAGCTGTGACCAGAGTCCGGGAGCAAGCAACCAACGTGTGAGCGCTACGTCCTTGTACTTGCCGGCCAGCTTGATAACCTCAAACGCAATCCCCGCAACGATCGGGATAAGCGCAATATGTAAGAGGAGGCGTTGCCAGTACATCTCCGGACGTGGAAAAACGGAATGGACCAGGATGCTCGCGATAAGTACGACAATAATGAAGCTCGTTCCGCATCGTGGATGAATTCTGCTGGCCGCCATGCAGTTTTCCACCGTCAAAGGCAATTTGGCCTCGAGTGCGTTGATTGCCTTATGCTCGGCGCCATGGAACTGGAAAACTCGTCGAATATTCTCCAACCGAGAAATCATCGCGATGTATCCGAGGAAAATGGTAATGCGTATTACACCGTCGACCAAATTTAATATGGATTGATCTAAGCGAGTTGGCGAACCCGAAACAATCTTGCCCTGAACAAATTGCGTCAGCAGGGTAGGGAGCGCAATAAAAAGGCCAATCCCAAAACAGATGGAGAAGACCATGGTTGCGCCAACAGCAATGTCGCTGATTTTGGATGGCTTCTCGGGTTCGACGGTGATGCCGTCTTCTGTCGTTGTAGGCTTTTCGAGAGCTTTAGTCTGCACATTTGCTGCGAAATTCAAAGCCTTCATTCCTAGAGCCATGGCATCAATAAGAGCAAGACTTCCCCGTAACAGTGGTTTGTTCATCCACTTCAGCTTGCCTACAATGGAGCGTTCAAGCGGTTCCTGTTGAACCACGATCCCGCCGTCTGGTTTGCGACAGGCCACTGCAAAGAAGCGTGGACTGCGCATCATCACGCCTTCAATGACTGCCTGGCCGCCATATTGTAGGTACTGGGTCGTTTTCTGGGATGTATCACTCACGGTTAATTTCCTCGCCATTACGGATAAGTGGTCGCATGGTCGGCACACAACAAAGACCGGGCGCGTCCATAAAAATGAACTGCACCCGGTCCGAGAAAGGCAGTAAAGCCCGAAATGAACGCGTCCGGAATTCCGGATCGCTAACCCTTCATCTTATACTTCTGCATAAACTTCTCGACTCGACCTTCTGTGTCGATAAGTTTCTGCTTACCCGTGAAGAAGGGATGGCACGCTCCGCAGATTTCAATTCGGAGGTCTCCAGCGGTTGAACGTGTTTCAAATGTATTCCCACACGAGCAGTGAACATTGGATGCTCGATAATCGGGATGAATTCCTGATTTCATTTTGATTGTCCTCTTTCAACAAGTCAATTCAGCACTGAATTATACCACAATCGGCAACGGATAGTTCCAACTGGCCCGACTTCACATTTAGGAAGCCGGACCAAGTCGAGTGACCTATTCGCGTTCGATCTGTTTCATTTCGAATGCCTCGATGATGTCTTCCACCTTCACGTCGATGAAATCCTCAAGAACAATACCGCACTCAAAGCCCTGTGCCATCTCTTTGACGTCTTCTTTGATGTGTTTCAGCGAGTCGATCTTACCGGAGTAGACCAACTCTTCGCCTCGATGAACTCTTGCCATCGCGTTACGGGTGATCTTGCCTTCCGTAACATAACAACCGGCAATGACGATGCCCTTAGGCGTCTGGAATCGGGCCCGAACATGGGCCTTTCCGAGCGGCATCTCCTGGAAGATCGGGGCCAATAGGCCCTTCATCGCACGAGTTACAGAGTCGGTCAATTCGTAGATGATGTTGAACGTTCGGACGTCGATATTCTCTCGATCCGCCGCGGCAAGCGCCGGGTTATCCGACTTCACGTTGAACCCGACCACAATCGCGTCCGTTGAAGAAGCGAGCATGATGTCGTTCTCGCCGATGTTGCCAACGCCGCTATGGATGACGCGTAGACGAACTTCTTCGACCTCAATCTGTTGAAGCTGTCCAACGACTGCTTCTACCGACCCCTGAACGTCGCCTTTGATAATGAGCTTGAGCTCTTTCATCTCGCCATCGCGAATTCGAGTTGCGATGTCTTCGAGGGTCAGGCGTCGTGACGTCGCGAGCCGGTTTGTGCGCTGGGTCTGTTGTCGACCCTCGGCAAGAATTCGAGCAGTTCGCTCATCCTTCACCACTTCCAGTGTGTCGCCGGCGGCGGGGACAATGGAGAGACCCGTGATTTCAACTGGCGTAGCGGGCAATGCCTTGTTCAAACGTTCGCCGCGCTCGTTCATCATGGCGCGAACTTTTCCGTGGGCCAGTCCGCAGACCACGGTATCGCCAACGCGAAGCGTTCCCTGCTGAACAAGCACGGTTGAGACAGCGCCGCGACCTACCTCCTGCTTCGCCTCGATGATTACACCGATCGGCTTGGCATGGGTGTCGGCCTTGAGTTCCATCGTATCGGCCTGGAACAGGACGAATTCAAGGAGGTCCTCAATACCCGTCTTCATCTTTGCAGATATCGGTACGCACTCCGTCTCGCCACCAAATTCGCGCGGAACGAGTCCGTATTCGGTTAACTGCGTTTTGATGCGATCGGCATTGGCATCCGGCTTGTCAATCTTGTTGACGGCCACGATGATCGGGACTTCAGCAGCAAGGGCATGATTGATAGCTTCGATGGTCTGCGGCATGATGCCGTCATCCGCTGCAACAACCAGAATGGCGATATCGGTTACGCTGGCTCCACGGGCGCGCATTGCGGTAAATGCAGCGTGGCCCGGGGTGTCAAGGAACGTGATCTTCCGCTTTTCGCCTTCGTGATCGACTTCAACCTGATACGCGCCGATGTGCTGGGTGATGCCGCCAAATTCACCTTGAACAACGTTGGTTTTACGGATAGCATCGAGGAGTGTGGTTTTACCATGGTCAACGTGACCCATAATGGTGACGACCGGTGGGCGAGGCGTTAGGCCTCCGCCTGGACTCTTGTGTTTGGGCTTTGCAGGAGCAGCGATGTTTTCAGCTTTGTGTTCAATTTTGACGCGAACTTCATAGCCGAAAATGGCAGCCAGTTTGCGGGCTGCGTCTGTGCTGAGGCGCTGATTGACAGCAGCCAGAACACCCATGGACATCAATTTCTTTTGTACTTCGCTTGCTGGCACTCCCATTGCGGTGGCCAGGTCTTTTACGGTTCCGCCAGCCGGCATCTCTGCAACTTTGCCATTGCCGGTCGGTTTGCCAAGCATTTCGCGCACGGTCTGCGCTGTATCTGCGTCCACCATGGCCGCGGCTCCCGGGACGGGAACTCCAAGGTCCTTCAGGTGGGTGATCATATCTTCGTTCGTCATTTCGAGCTCTTTTGCGAGCTCACTTACTCTTGTCCCGGTCATGTGTGCGTTTACCTCATCTCTCTGGTCTCCGAATGCTCTGTCAGAAATTCCGAAAATTGATTGGCATGAAAAAGAGCGGGCCATCGCCCACTCTATTTTTGTCTGCGTGCTATTATTTTAGCACAAAATTGCCATTTACCGCGCCAGAATTCTACTCGTTCTGAAGCGAATCACCGAATCCGAGCAGCTTCAAATCCTCATTTGCAGTCGAACTTGCTTCTATCAACCGGGCAGTGATCTCTTCCATGGACAGGCTCGATTTCTCCAGTGCGCGTTTAACAAACGACACCCGATCAGGTGCAAGCAACATCTCAATGGTGGAGACATTCAGAGCTTCAGCCAGTGCGGCGAGGGCGGGGGCGATGTGGTGGATTTCATCTTCAGTTTTTGCACGCAAAATGCGACGCGAAAAGGCGATATCCTCCTCGGCACGCTCCAATGGAGCTATCGTCATCAGATACTCATTGAGTTTCTCTCGAATGAGCGATCCGTTATCCATCGTGATGCCTTCCATTAATTCTCTCCGTACTGTCCAAAACCACGTATGCGCTTGTATCTCTGCTCAACAAGCTTTTCTGGCTCGATATTCTTTAGTTCTGTAACGTATTCCGTGATTGCGGCCTTCAACGTCGCAGCCATGGCTACGACATCCTTGTGGGCGCCACCAAGTGGCTCCGGCAGAATCTGGTCGATCAGACCATTCTTCTTCGCACCCTCAGCAGTTAGGTTGAGCGCCTGGGCCGCCTCGTCCGCCTTTGCCTTGTCGCGCCAGAGGATTGCCGCGCAGCCTTCAGGGGAAATAACGGAATAGATGCTGTGTTCCAACATCAGAACACGATCCCCGACTGCCATTCCAAGAGCGCCGCCGCTGCCACCTTCACCGATTACCGTGACAACGATGGGGGACTTCAGTAATGCAAAGTCTCGCAAGTTTCGAGCAATTGCTTCGCTGACGCCATGCTCTTCCGCTCGCAGGTCGGCAGCCGCACCGGCAGTGTCGACAAATGAGATCAGCGGTAAGCCGAATTTCTCCGCCATTTTGGCAAGACGCAACGCTTTGCGGAACCCTTCCGCTCGAGCGCTGCCAAAGTTGCGCTTCTGGCGCTCTCGCAAGTCGCGGCCTTTCTGCTGACCAATTACGACAACGGATTCGCCGTTCAACACAGCGAGCCCGCCAACGACGGCTTCGTCGTCCGACGCCAGACGGTCTCCGGAGAGTTCGAGAAATTCGTCAAAGATAATTCGAATATAATCCAGACTGTACGGGCGGTCTTTGTGTCTGGCCATTTGGGTCTTCTCCCAAGCAGAGAGATTGTTATAAATCTGCTCTTTAACCAGCTGAAGTTGAGCCTCCAGCGGACCGATCGCCTCATCTAAAGCAATACCCTCAACTTCGGCCTTGGCTCTTCCTTCAGGGCTCTTGAGGGAAACGATTAAACTTTCCAGCTCTTCAATGGGTTTTTCAAATTCAAACGTGTTATTCAGCATGTGCTACCTCTTCCGCTGACGTAATACGTTTGGTTCCAAAGAATTGAAGGATCGATGCTAAAGTCGCTGCAAGGTCACGTCTTGGAACGATTCTGTCAATCATTCCATGCTCATGCTGAAATTCACTTGTTTGAAAATTGTCTGGCAGTTTGGCGCCAGCGTCTTGATTACCCACGCGTCGACCAGCAAATCCGATGATCGCTTCTGGTTCCGCAAGGATAATATCGCCGAGGCAGGCATAGCTTGCGTATGTTCCGCCTGTAGTTGGGTCCGTGAGCACAATAATGAGTGGAATGGCAGCCTCATTCATTTTGCCAGCCGCGGCAGAGGTCTTTGCCATCTGCATCAGGGAGAGTAAACCTTCCTGCATTCGAGCTCCACCAGAAGCTGTGAACATGATTACCGGCAATCTGTCTCGAACCCCTTCTTCCATGGCACGGGCGATCTTTTCACCCACGACTGATCCCATCGAGCCGCCCATGAAACTGAAGTCAGCGACGCCGAGGACAACCGGGAATCCATCAATTGTCGCCCGTCCGGTTACCACGGCCTCAGAGCTGGTGGAGGTATTTCGCGCCTTATGCAGTTTCTCTTGATATTCCGGAAACTTCAGGGGATCTTGCGAAAAGAGGTTGGAGTAGGACTCCACAAAAGAGTCTTCGTCGACCGTGATGTCGATTCTCTCTCGGGCGTTCAATCGATGGTGGTATCCACACTTGGTGCAGACCTTCAGATTGCGTTCAAAATCTCGAACAAAGAGGATCTGACTACAGCTCGCACACTTGGTTGCGAATCCTTCTGGAACTCCCTCGGGTGCGTTGTCCAGCTTGCGTTTTCTTCCAAACCAGCCTCCACGGGCCATCCAATTCTCCCTAAACTTCCCGCGATATGGAAGGAAATATTACCTTTGCTGCCGAATTTTCAATTTCTTGAAGCAAGTTAGGAACCCACGTTACATGAGCTTAAGTGATCTTCGAAAAGAGATTGACCAGATCGACGAACAGGTGGTTAAACTCCTGAATCGCCGTGCGAAACTCGCACAGGATGTGGGTCACCATAAGACCAAAACTCGCTCCCACTATTTTACCCCTGAACGGGAGCAAACGGTTTACAAACGGTTGACCGCGCTCAACTCTGGGCCCCTTACTGCCGACTCAATTCGAGCCATATATCGAGAGATTATTTCTGCTTCACGCGCATTGGAGAAGCCACTGACGGTTGGTTTTCTTGGACCGGAGGGGACCTTCTCTCACCAGGCGAGCATTTCGAGATTTGGATCATCATCTTCCTTCGTTCCTGCCGAGAATATCACGGATATCTTCATGATGGTGGAGCGAGGAGTGGTCGACTACGGAATCGTGCCTGTGGAGAATTCGCTTTCGGGAGTGATCCCAGAGACGCTTGATACTTTCATGCAGACCAATCTGCGTATTGTGACGGAGCTATATGTCCCCATCGTCCACAACATCGCAACTCAATGCGCGACGCTTGAAGAGATCACATGTGTCTTCTCCAAATCAGAGCCGTTTGCTCAGTGTCGACAGTGGTTACGCAATCATTTGCCGGGAGTTGAACAGATTGAGGTCTCCAGCACGGCAAAGGCTGCTGAAATGGCTGCCAGCACACCAGGCTCGGCTGCGCTGTGTCCTGCGTTAGCCGCCGAGATCCACAACTTACCAGTTCTTGTGGAGCACACCGAAGACAACCCGAATAACCGAACCAGATTTCTGGTTCTCGGCTACAACGAACCCGAACCTACCGGTCGCGACAAGACTTCCATCATGTTCTCCGTTCCACATAAGTCTGGAGAGCTCTTCCGAGCGATGGCGGCGTTCGAGAAGTTTGACGTCAATATCACAATTATCGAATCAAGGCCATCAAAGGTTGCGGCGTGGGAGTACATCTTCTACATTGATGTGCAGGGGCACCAGCGAGACCTCAATGTCACCAAAGCGATCTCGCAACTCGGAGAACATGCACTCTTTGTGAGGGTCGTGGGGTCTTATCCCGCGGCTGAGTAATCTGGATTGTAATTCGGCAGCAGGCGCAGAATTGCGCCTGCTGCCCGATTTGATCCGCCTTCGGGGACAACTTGTTTCGCATTATTAGACAATCTATTTGCTAATTCAACGTTCATAAGCTTTGAAACCGCATCTGCACATCCACTTTCGGACAATGGATCAATAACGATCGCCGCGCCTACGTCAGCCAATTCCCTCGCCCGTTTTGCCTGATCATCTACCTGTCGTTCAAATGGAACCAGCGCCGTCGGTACTCCGAAGTGCATTAATTCCATCGTGGTGTTGTATCCGGCCGCGCTAATAGCGCAGTCGAAAGCTGACAGCATCTCTGACATGGGGTAATGGTCGACCGGACTAATTCGAGCGCCTGCGCTCAACTTCCCACGAAATAGGGGACCAGTCGCCAGCGCGATATGAATGTCTGGAACCACCAAAATACCTCGAATAGCAGTCTCAATAGACACGAGAAGCTCAGCGTCGCCACCACCTCCGAATGTCAGGTAGACAACCTGTTTATCCAGCGGAAGTCCGAGATACTCCCTGGCTTCAGGTCTTGAGATGGCGTCCGGACGTTCCCGAATGGTGATTGGTCCTGACCAGACTTGTTTCACGTGGTCCGGCACATGGTGATCGATGGCATCTTCTTCATGCGGAAAGACCACAAGATCATAATGTTGAAGCGCCGCTGTCATGGCATCTGAGCTTGCCGAATCCGGTCGTTGTTCGCGATGAATGAAGACCTTGCGGCAATCCCATCGCAATACGGGCAGGAGTTCCTGTAGGGATCCGCTCGGGAATGTATCCACAATCAGGATGTGTGGATGGAATGCGCTGATGGTGTTAACAGAGACTGTGTGCAGCAGGCGCGAATAGGTGACTGTGCGGATTCGTCCGTCAATTCGCATGTTCTTTGACGGGACTTTGAATGCAGCGAACCCCTCGCGAAAGATGACATCTTCGGCTTCTGAGGATGTCAGGAAGATGATCTCCGCCTCTGGCGCAGCCAACCTGATCTTGCGAGCAATGGCAAGGAGCCGGGTCACGTGGCCAAGCCCTAGACCATTGACGGCATAAAACAGGATGCGAAGGTTTCGAAGTTCTGGGGGACCAGTTGGTGTCAACGAGGCTGATGTTTCCTTGAGTGTTTAGCCTACTCCTATAGGAGAGAGCGTGATTATGGTCCGTAAATTTTTTAGGCTTGTGAGAACGTCAAAGTTATAGTTTCGCCCAGGTCGCTTTGCGAGGTTTCTACCACAACTTTGTAATCATTCTCGCGGTAATCGATTACAAATTCCCCGCGTTGTGTGGCCGTCGTCAGGGTTAGCCTGAGGTCTGCCAACTGTTTATACTTGAGAGTTAGCGGTTCAGTAATAAAACTTGGCAGCGATTGTTGATGTTGCCAGTCATTCATAACCATTTGGTCCACTTGCAGAGCCTTGCCGTCAAGCGAGGCCTGATCTTGATAACATATTGTGTCAGTCATCATTTTGGTCAATTGTTCTGGGGGCAGGGAAGTTGTCGAATTGTAATGAGATGACACACTCGCGTTTTCTTGCATCGGTTTTCTTCGGATTGACGTTTTATATGCACTTTCATCAAGTACAGGATAAATCCTAACTTGTGTCGCCGAATCATCAATCGCCGAAAAGATAATAACTCTTGCTATCCTTGACATCGGCGCATTGCGTTTCATATCCAGCTTTGAATGTTCCAAATTGGTCTTCTTGAAATATCCTATGCCGGCTCGAGTACTTAGTGGACCATACTTCCAAGGATTCTGTCGGCATCTTTTCCAGAGCATGCCGAACACCCGATTTTGGCATTCGGCACATTCAGCAATGTGTTCGTCAACGATGTCCGCAAGCGGCGTGGGATAGCCAATCAAGCTTGTTTCGCCGCGAGTAATTAAGTCTCGATATTCTTGATGTGGCATTTCGGTTTACTCCAGGCAAAGTCCATTTCAGCCTTTGCCATTCACCTTTCAGGCTAAGATCGGTCGCTGCCATAGTTGGACCCACCGCCCGAGTTGGAATCGCCACCACCGAAATTGGAATCACCACCCGACGTGCCGAGGAAATCAGTTCCTGCAGCGTCATTTGGAGCTCGGCCGAGATCGTCGTATCCTCCTCCTCCGCCGTAGCCGCCACCACCGTAATTGTGACTGTAGTAGTCGTGGTAGACAGGGTTATCTGCATAGAAGACGTACGAATTTCCACCGCCATAGCCGTATCCGCCGCCCCAACCCCAGCCCATGGGTCGATGCCAGCCCCAGAACATGCTGTCGACCACACTAAGCGCGATCATGTCAGAAAGCAATGAGCGATTGCCGTAGCCACGGGAGTAGTAATCGGTGTAAGGGTTATAACTCTGCGACGCATACCACGGGACGTATTGCCCGCCCTGATTGAAAGCTCTAATCTGTGGAGTTTGTCCGGTCTTAATGGTCTGCAAGTCGTCGAAACAGGCCAGGACTTTCTGTTCTCCATTGCCCAGGTTGACCGATACCGGCGTCAACTCGCTGAGTCGAGAAGGACGGGAGCAGAAGAAGCAAACGCCGCGGTCATCCTGCGGGACTTGATTCCAGTCCGTAGTTGGAGAAGTGTTGATCACTGGGGGAACTCCTGCGCTCTTTGGAGAACTTCCTGCCCCGGTCGGGTTGTCGATAATTAATCTAGCCCGTCGGATTTCACCCTGTGCCTGATCGAGCAAGCGTTGGGCTTGATTCAGCTCGGTTTCGGATTTCGCGTGGTTCATGATGCGCACTGCCTGGTCCAATTTTGAACCGGCCGAGACACGCGCTTCTCTAACTCGTGATGCAATTGCCGGATCGAGAACGCCGATCTGATCATCCAGAAAATTCATCTGGTTGATGACGTCGCCTTTTTCTCGCTCTAACGGTTCACGCATTGCCTTCATTGCGTTTTTTTTAGCAATGCTGTTGATACCAAGCCAGACAACGATAATGCCGACAATGGCTGCAAAAAATATCATGATCTTTGTCCCTGCCCCTGAGCTTCTTGGAGTTGGAATATCTGTGGTATTTGCTGTGACTGACGGTTGGCCGGATGAACGGGTTGTAACGAGTCCTTTTGCAAGTCGGACGAGGCCGGTTGTAAATTGTCCGGCCTCCATCTGCGGTGCGACCTGTTGGGTAAGGTCTTTAATTTTATCGCGTGAAAGTCCTTTACTTGCTACCGAAATGCCTCGACGACTTGTCAGGATTACATATCCCTCGCCACGGTTGAGATAATCTTTCAAGTACTCAATGACCTTGGCGCCTTCGCGAGAAAGCTGTGCACTATTAGAATTCGAGTTGAAAACGACAAACTTCACGACGGTCGGACGAAGCGATGCCGAAGTGGCTCGAAGTTGCTCGATATCCACGCGCATTCCACGTTCGACATAAACGTCGCCCCTGGTCAACTGCGCCGCAATATTTCCAGAACCGGATCCATCCGATGTTTCACCACCTGATGGTATCGGGGTACCGCCAGCTTGGGTGGGAGCATATCCGCCAGATTTCGGAGCAGGGGAACCGCCAGCGGCTGCCGTTCGGTCTGACAATATCTGGTCATATTTTTTGGGATCGCTGGCGAAATTGTGTGCGGGATCAGCGTCTGAAGCTTTTTTGACGGCATTTAAGGCTTCCGTCTCTTTATTTAACTTATGGTAGGCAAAGTTTAACTGCCACCACGCCTGCGCATTTTTAGGATCAGCTTTAGTTGCCTGTTCGAACTTGGCTGCGGCTTCTGCAAATTTGCCTGATTTATAAAGCGCTTTGCCCTCACTCACCAGGTCGGCATTCGCGGATGATACCGCAAGGCAGAACGTGAATAAGAGTGCAATGGTGCTGACGAGTCGAAGTCGAATTATCATTGAGTATTTATCTCCACTCGTTATGTACGGCAAGACAGATGTGGCTTCACGATTGATACGAAACTGGTCAATTCATGGTTTCGATAGGTGAAACTGAGTCGACGTAATTAGCCGGCAATTCGCTCGGCTGTCTGACTTCTTCGTGCGAACTGGAGAAGTAACTCGACCTCTTCAATTTCAAACTTGCGAGGTTCCATGGAATATATTTCCATCACGCCGACCACCTTTCCGCGGTGTCGCAGCGGAATTCCGAGGTACGAGGACGGTCGTTCTTTCATCACCCAGGCGTGATCCTCTCGTCGCGGATCATCTTGCACAACGTCCACAACCAGTCGTTTGCTGCGTTTAGCAACCCATCCTGTGAAGCCAACCCCGTTCGCGATAGTCGCGTCAGGTCGAATGGAACTCCGAAACCCTGCCGAAGCCACAAGCGTCAACTCTTCCTCATCAAGCCGGTATAACTTGCATCTATCTGCGCGCATAACTTCAAGAGCCAATTCTGTAAGAAGCTGAGGAGCTTGCTCTCTTGGCAGGCTGGAACCAAGCGCCAGTGCAAGTCGCATGAAATATCGCCGGAGACGTGCCGTTCTGCGTCGAGCTGCTTGAAAATTTCGGGAATTCTGAATGGCGTTGCCAGCCTGATTGGCAACTGTAAAGAGCAACTCCATTTCGCCAACAGTGAACAAACGACGGCGCGACGAAATCGCCATTAGCACACCAATCACATCATCCCCCACGGCAATTGGCACACAGAGCGTGGAGACCACGCCTTCTAGGTGTATTGGATACGAGAAATTTCGCGCGTCTGCTGCGACGTCAGCAATGGCCGTCGGGGTCATCCATTCACAGACCCAGCCGGGAATCCCTTCGCCAATCTTTGGTCTAATTTTTGCAAAGTTCGCTGCATCAGCGCCTCGAACTGAAATAACTCGGAGACGTTCTCCGTGGTCATCCAGCAGCAAAAGAGCCGTTCTATCCGCTCGCAGCAATTCTTGAACGCTCTCCGTCACGTAGCTGCACACCGATTCGAGATCGAGGGTCGCATTGAGCCTCTGCGACATCTCGAATATCTTGCCAGTCTCTTCGGCTCGGCGAGTTGTGTCTTCGTAGAGCCACGAGTTGCTGACCGCAATTCCTGCCTGCGATGCAACTGCTGTCAACAAGTTCAAGTCGCCATCGGTAAACGCATCAGGTAGGGGGCTGACAATTACAACGATCCCAATATTTTCGGTGCGAGAACGAATAGGGGATGCCATGACCGTTCGGATTCTATCCGAGGCCAGCAAGTCTTTAATCTCCTCAAAGTCACCCGTGTTGCGCAGAATGGTGGCTTGACCTGTTTCGAACATCCGATGGACCAGAACATCGTCTACAGAGAGTTGAATCTCCATCTCTTCATCCGTGAGGCCACGTTGGGCGGCAACAAAAAGGTGGGATCGCTCATCGTTCAATAAGAAGATAACCGCTGTTTCATGAGTGGAGGCATGGCACACGGCATCTAGAACCGATTCAAGCACGTCTTGATTGTTTAGAGTACTGCTAACGGTGCGTGCGCTCTCGTAGAGCGCGGCCAACTCCCGGGATTTTCGTTGCTGAACGCGTCCTTGAGTGTCCGCAGTCATCGCGACGGCTACCAATCCTGCAAATAATTCCAGGGTATCGGATGCATCAGCGGACAAACTATCAGATTGGCTATCGCTGAGTGCGAATACTGCGCCAATGGAGAGATTCTGTTGAAGAATGGGCACAACTACCGAAGTTGCAGGTCCAGTCTCTTGTGGTGGCGAGAAATCAGGTACGCCAAAATAGAAGGGGAGACCCGTTCGAAGGGAGGCATCGGCAAGAGATGCTTCTGCGTCGATATGGAGTCCAAGCAACTCGCGAGATCGGTCGCCAGCAGCCGCGACAAATCGAAGAATGGACTCATCTTCGTCGCGCAATGCAATTGCAATTGTTGTTGCGCCTGTGAAGGTGAGGGCTCGTGATGCGATGTCCTGCAAGAGGTCGAGGGCGGGCACACCGCACGTGATGGCACGGTGAATCTCATGAACTACGGATAGCAGATCACGTTCACCTACGATGTCGGGATACGG
>JBDUAM010000601.1:0-6009 GCA_040004655.1 Chthonomonadales bacterium
GACAGGGTACTCGGGATCATGGACGACATATACTATGAGCTGATAGCCATCGACTTCCCCGATGCCATTACGGGTGGCCTGCGACGCTCAACCGACGCATTTCGTGCGGTGCTGGAGAGAACTCGCGGCGACCTCACTCTCACCCTTCAGCAACAGCAACTGGTTGCTTCCCTTGAGCGGTTCAAAATTGATCAAAAATAATTTGCCAATGCCGGGAACATTTATTTTGTGGGTGTCGTCAGACATGCGTGATCTCCCTTCTTGCCTATCTAATTTGATGGCAACCCGCTGTCCACCGCCTTCGGGTGACCTGCAATTGCAGGGGGCGGCGGGATTTTTCTGTCGGACCATCAACGCCTCAGGCGATTGGCTCCGATGACTCTTTCTTCCTTCGCATCTGTTCCCATCCTCGTCGATTCTCTTTTCGTGTTCACGCTTGCGGCAATTTTTGTTGGGCTGGGAACGGTAGGCAGCCGACTTATCATCTCTGATCAGACAAAGCTTTCGTCGCAGGAACGCCTTCTTCTGCGATTTGGATTCGGCGCTGCCACTATCTCGCTGGCAACATTTCTGTTGGGATGCGCGGGCCAATTCAATCGAAGCGCATTTGTTATTGAGTTGATCATTGCAACCGCGATAGGTTTCAAATCGCTATCTGGTAATTTTCAAGAACTATTGACTGTCATTGGGTCCGCAAAGCGAGCGGTACCCCGGTCATTGCCATGCAGGATCATCTGCGGCATATTCGGAATTTGCCTTATTGCCCTCTTGTTTCAAGCTATGTCGCCCCCGCTCGACCCCGATGGACTTGGGTATCACCTTCAAGCCCCAAAGCGGTGGCTGCAGTCTGGTAATCTCCGTTATCTTCCGACCATGGTCCAAACGCAGTCGCCTATGGGACTGGAGATGATCTATTCTCTTTGCATCTCGCTTGTAGATGACACTTCAGCCAAGCTGGTCCATTATCTTTTCGGATGTGCCGCAGCATTATCAGCATTTTGCCTGGGTAGTCGACTTTTTGGCCGACGGGCCGGGTTAATTGCTGCGGGGCTATTCTGTCTCGGAATTCCTAAGAACTATGGGTTTGGCGAGTTCGGAATTGCGTACGTCGATCTTGGTGCGGCATTTGCGTTGACGCTGGGAGTTCTCCTCTGGGTCATTGCTATTCAGGAAGAGAGGGATTCTGCGTTCGTTGCATCAGCGCTTGTGCTCGGATTCGGCGCGAGTATGAAGTTGGCGCTGCTTCCGGCAGGGCTTCTTTTGAGCATTGTCTCTAACCAGTATTTTCGGTCTCTCCCGAGGGCTACGTGGCTCAAATTCAACTTGCTGGCAGTCGCTCCGGTTATTCCGTGGCTGGTGAGATCTTGGTATCTGACGGGCAACCCTGTTTGGCCGATGTTCTCTACAATCATTCCAACACGCGACTGGACGCCTGCGCTGTCGCGCGACTATTCCACCTACATGCGCTACACCATCTGGGCCGAAGATTCGCTCAAATTTTCGATGCCCATGAGAACGGTGATGGTCTTGATCGCCGTCGTAATAGTACTGGGTTTGGGAGTCGCTTTCGCCCAAAGGGAGCAAGATCGAACTCCTCGAAACATCTGGGGATTTGCCACCGGGTTGACCCTGTTCACCATTTACGGTGGCGGACTTTATCTGCGTTATTTCCTGCCTATTTTTCCTGTGGTCATCGCGCTGATTGTTAGTCCGTTGGCCCTTGAGAAGAGATGGAATGCAGTCCGGTGGGGGCTCGTTGCTTGGTTTGCTGTCAACGGAGCACTGCTTTTGAAGGGGATGAATCCAGGTTTGGGGGAGAATGCGCGCGTTGCTTTGGGAGTGATTCCGCGCGAACAATATTTGCAGAGGAATTATGGCGATTACCCGCTAATCCAGTCCATGAACAAGAGTGTAGGAAGCGTACTTGCCACGGGTACGGGCGCAACTTACTACCTAGATGCCTATTGCTTCCTCGCGGACGGTATTCGGCAGGGCGCCATAAACTTATCCAGTGTGGATGCACTGGCAGAGTCCGTGAAGGAGTTTGGAATACAGCGTGTACTGGTTGCAGATGGAGAGCCGCGTTTGCACGGTGGAGTTCTATTTCCGGAGGTCGCCGACGAAGCCGCAATGATCAAGTCATTTGTTGAATCGCGGTGTGTGAGGCTGGATCGGATGGGCAGGCTGACGCTGTATCTGGTCAAATAAAACTGCCCCAACAGAATTGAACCTGTTGGGGACATGATTTAACTGCTAAAGATCTCTATTTCTTCTTTGGGGCGGCAGTTGGCTGTTCGCGGGCATCCTTGGGGATGGGGTAGGAGAATTCACCTTCAGGGATGTTCGGGTTGACTTTGAACTCCTGAACGGTCTCAGTCACAGATCGATCGAAGAAGAGCTCCTGGACCTTGGGATTGGGGTTCTTTGCCGTCGGTTGAGGCCGGGCCATGATCTTGTTGCCCTTCCACTCGATGACAACCTTGTGTGCCATGAACGCCGGGTCAATCCAGAACGTCACGGTGCCCGATTTTGCCTTTTGCAGCGCGACTGCCTTCATGCTTCCCACGAGTACTGTACATTTGACGCCATTGATCATTGCGGTGCCTTTGGTCGACCATGAGGCCACAAATGGATCAAGCGTATTGCCTTCAAGCATATACAGAGGATCGAGCGAGGCAACTACCCCGAACTGTGCCAGATTACCCACTACGGACTTCAGTGAATCGCCTGCAGGATACTTGTTCACAAGATTCTGTTTGCTTCTATAGACCGTGAGGCCAGTGCCGGTATTGAATGCGGCAAGTGTTCCAGTTAAAGGGCTCGAAACAACGATATAAGCCATGTTCGGCTTCTTGTAGCGGACTTCAGCCGTCATTCCGCTCACCTGGCTCTTGGCTCCTACGGATATTTTTCCAGAGGCGCTGGTCTTTTGTGAATAGCTGGTGACGTTTTTGTAAGCATCCTGCATGCTTTTCGCCAGGGCTGAAGCATTCTGGGCATAGGCTGCGTTTGCGCCGAATATTGCGGTTGCAACAAGGGTAGCTGCGTAGAGTGTCGAAAGTTTCAAGGGTATTCCTGCCGTCTTCCCGAATTAGATTTTACGATATGCACCTGTTTTGGTGACTGGTGTCATTATAGCAGAAGGCATGTTAGACGTCAAACCGCGCAATTGAACATTAAAACCGGGAGCATTAGCAATTGACTCAAGATAGTGATTACACACCATTCAGGCCAAACAGATTACAACCCGGCATGACCATTGCCATCATCGCACCCTCCAGTGGCCGACGAGATGATCGATTTGAGCCGGGGGTTGCCCAACTTGAGTCTCGCGGATACAATGTCAAGGTGATGGATCACGTTCTGGACCAACATGGCTATCTTGCCGGTTTGGATAGACAACGTGCTTCAGATTTTACGCGGGCATTCGCAGACCCGGAGGTCAATGCTGTCATCTGCGCCCGAGGCGGGTATGGCGCAATGCGTATGGTCGACCTGGTCGACTGGGATGTTGTCAAACAGAATCCAAAACCGTTTATTGGCTACAGCGATATCACGACTTTGCATCTTGCTATTGAGAAAAATTGCGGACGGACGACCATTTACGGACCCATGGTCGGCGCACTTGGCGGAACTCTATCATCGGATGCGCTTGACTGTTTCTGGAAGATGTTGGAGTCGAATGAGCCATTCGGCTTGTACCCGAAACAGGCAAATCCACCGGTAACTCTTGTGCCGGGAAAGGCAAAAGGAAGACTGGCTGGCGGATGTATTACGTTGCTGGGTGGAAGCATTGGAACGACCGAACACACAGATTTTGCCGGTCGAATTGTGGTACTGGAAGACATTAGCGAAAGCATCTATCGGCTGGATCGTACGCTTACGCACTTACTGCGTTCAACAAATCTCTCAGAATCGGCAGGACTGGTAATTGGCACAAACACTGATTGGGCTAAAGAAGAAACGGACGAGATTGCAATTACGCTGGACGATCTCTGGCAGAATATTATTGCTCCGCTGGGCATTCCGACCATTGTGGACTTTCAATTCGGGCATGAGCCTGATCCGTTTACTATTCCTCTCGGATGCATGGCTGAACTGGATGCCACTCGGGGAACGCTGGCAGTGTTGGAGAGCCCGTTCGTGTAACTACTCAGGGCTGCCCCGTGAAGTGGCAGACAATCACCACACCGTCAGTTACTTCGATAGGTGCAGATTCGGCTGTAAGTTCATTGCTAAGTCCACGGGTGCCAGGGGTGATCATTTCGCAGTTCAAAGGGTATTTAACACCAGCTAACGTTATTACTGGGGAGTGTCCGAGAGAGATCAGGGATAGTCTGTCCCCAACTTTTCCGGCGATTTTCCCGGATCCAGAAAACGCATACATGTAGGATTCGGGAGTAGCGAGTTGAATATCCGCTCGACTTCGGAATTTCAATAGCAGGCTGACAGCGCCAAGTTGATGGTCCTGTCTATCGCCTTCCCACTGCGATATGGTAACGGAGGCAGCTCCCTTATCTATGGCGTGTTGAACAGCCTTTTCAAGGTCACTGGACTCTTGATTAAACGCATCAATTCTCGTCAGCGTTGGTACCTGGCTCAGAGCCTCGTTGGTGATGGAATCGAAATCTCCGAGAACCGCGTTGGGTACTGCAATCGCCGGATCCCACTGATTTGCTGCTCCATCTGTAAGGATAATCAGGTCAGCCGATTCGCACAATCTTCGTAGAAAGTAGATTGAAACCGGCGCCCCGTTGGCCACAATAAGGGCTCGCATTTTGCAAACTCCAATCGACAAATAGAACAGGCCGCGAGATATTTCTCGCGGCCTGATTCCAACAGAAAGAACTTAGTTGACAAGCTTGTTCAGCTTTTCGGCCATAACCTTTTTGGGGTTCGCGCCGACAATCTGATCTACCACTTTGCCATCTTTGAAGAAGAGCAGATTCGGGATGCTGTTTACGTTGTACTGGATGGCGAGTTCGCCTTCCGCATCGATATCTACCTTCACCACTTTGGCCTTGCCTGCAAAATCGGTTGCGATTTCATCCAGGCTTGGTGCGATTGCGCGGCAGGGTCCACACCATGTTGCCCAAAAATCTACAAGAACCGGTACGTCAGACTTAATGACTTCCGCTTCCCAGGTTGCCTGCGTAACGGCTAATGCGTTGCTCATTCCATCCCTCCAAAATAGTTCGTCAAGCTGCCTTCATGGCGGCGTGATTATTTGATTTACCGATGTTTCTTACGATTGGCGATTTACGGCAGTTCCCTTTTGAGACCTTACTGAATGTAATAATACCCGTTCGGCGGTCGCACCCCACTATTACTATTTGTTGTGCTCTTCGATGGAGTCGTCGTCAGCCTTTTTAGCAGGTCGCAATAGCTTATTTTCCGGGGCATCTTTTTTGGCGAGTACCTTGACCAATCGCACTGCGCACGACGGTATGAGGAGGTGCTCACCGGTGCCCGTATAAATCTCAATCCAGTTGTCATCGATTTGTGTCAGATGGCCCTTGTCTTTGAACCCCTGATTCAGGTAGTGGACTTCAATCTCCTGGCCAAGTAATTTGCGGAGCCATAGCTTTTCGTCTGGCATCGAATACAGTCCTTATGCGATGATCCCGAGTTTACGACCCACGCGACCCATTGCCGCAAAAGCTATATCGAGGTCTTCGATCGAGTGAGATGCATTCGGCATGGTTCGAATTCGTGCCTTGCCACGCGGCACCGTTGGGAAGACAACCGAGAGCGCAAGCACGCCTTCTTCGAAGAGTTCCTTCTGCAATTGCTGTGCTTTGGCTTCTTCGCCGACAATGACGGGTGTGATCGGAGTCTCTGTGACTCCTAGATCAAAACCTAATGCCTTCAGGTTATCCTGCCAGTAACGGGTGTTCGCCCAGAGCTTGTCTGTGTAACTGGAGTCGGTCTCCATAAGGTCGATTGCAGCTATGATCGCAGCGACCACCGCTGGAGGCTGCGCCGTGCTAAACAGGAAAGGCCGAGCCC
>JBDUAM010000112.1:0-1808 GCA_040004655.1 Chthonomonadales bacterium
ATGGATTGGAAGTAGGTGACATATTGTTGAAGGTCGTCGGCAAGACATTTCGAACCAGCGACGAACTTCGTGAATATATTAAGTCTCAACCGCCGGCAACACAGATGAACCTTAAAGTTCAACGGGATAAGAAGACCCTCGACATCGACTTGAAGTTGGGTTCGCTGAGCCGACCACGGCATTTGGGCGAAGAGCGAGCCGTGTTAGGAATTACTCTTGCCGAGCCAAATGAAGACAGCGCAAGGATTGCTCGCGTTGCTCCTGCCTCCCCCGCTGACTTAGCAGGAATTCGCTCAGGTGAACTACTTGTCAAGGTCGACGGAGTACAAATTACAGAAGCTATTCGGCTGGCTGACACCGTTGGTGAAAAGAAGCCCGGTCAGGTGATGACCTTAACGTTTCGGCGGGACGGAACCGACTCTGATGTCAAAGTCACACTTGGAGCAGATCAGCCTGCAAACGTCCGCCAACCTGATGCCATTCCCCGAAGATTTGCAAATCCGGTATACAAACTCGCCGTAATCCTCGTTGAGTATCCTGACGTCAAACACAATTCGACTATTAAGAATTCGGATTGGGATGAGTCCCTTTTCAGTACTAAAACTTATGCGGGTCGGAATAATGCCACAGGGCAACCTGTTTACGGCAGCTTGAATGACTTTTATGTAGAACAGTCTTGCGGTGCGTTGCATGTGGAAGGCAAAGTCTTTGATTGGGTTACAGTGGGTAGTAACCGTGCTGATTATGCCGCAGTTACGCAGGTCAATCGGTCACTTTTGTTCAATGAAGCGTTCGATCTGATTATTGCTAGAGACGGCACCGATGCTTTGAAGGGATTTGACGGCGTCTTCTTCATGTATGCGGGCGGACGCTTCCCAACCAACCGCGGTGGCCTCTACTGGCCCCACAGGTCCACTACGGGCTATAAGGGCACACGGTGGCCCTATCTCATTGTGCCCGAGGGCGGAACACGAATGGGCAACATCAGTGTCTTGTGCCACGAATTCGGACACATGGTCGGGCTACCTGACTTCTACGCTCGCCCGGAAAATCCTGGTTCTGAGGGACTCGGGGTCTGGTGTCTCATGTCCAATCAGGTTGGCAACGGTCGACCACAGCATATGAGCGCCTGGTGCAAATATGAAATGGGATGGCTCAAACCAACAGCTATAGATCCCACGGTTAAGCAGAAGTTAATTCTCGGCCCTGTGGAAAATAGCAACAAAGAGTGCTATAAGGTACTTATTAAACCAGATGGCAGTGAGTATTTATTACTTGAGAATCGTCGCAAAGCTGGATTTGATGCCAGTCTACCTGCAGAGGGACTTCTCATCTGGCGCGTGGTCGGTAACCGCCCTATTCTCGAAGAAGCCCACGGCGTGGAGGGGCCGGCCGGCCCTCGAGTATTCCCGGCCTCTGTACCATTTCCCAGTCCCGAGAATAATGCGTTTACACCGTTCACAACGCCTTCCAGCCGAAGCCAATTGGGAGGCGGCCTGCCGGTGTACATCACGAATATTCGCAACCTACCAGATGGTCGAATTGCCTTCTACGTCGGCTACACTTTTGACTAATCACATCAAGAATTTCGCACGTCATTCAACCGACTCAAACAGGAGATTAAGACAATGGTGAATTACATCTCGGGATTGGTGTTCTGGGTCCTCGCTGCAATTGGCGTATTTGTCGTGACGCCGATTGCCAATATGAATCCACTTCTGGGGATAGTTGTAGGGATAATCTGGCTTTTCCTTACAATCGTATTATCCAGCGCCATTCGACTTGCAGAAAATCCTCAAAATCACGGC
>JBDUAM010000496.1:0-5982 GCA_040004655.1 Chthonomonadales bacterium
CTCGCAGAAGTTGACTGCCGGCAATATATCCGCCTTGCACTCCCACTGCTTTGGAGAGGGTGCCGAGTTGAATATCAATTTTCTGATGCACGCCAAAGTGGTAGGCAGTACCACGTCCGCCGCCAAGTACTCCGGACCCGTGGGCATCGTCGACCATGACTGCGGCGTCATATTGTTCAGCCAGGGCGCAGATACCGGGAAGGGGAGCAATATCACCGTCCATGCTGAAGACGCCATCCGTGATTATCAAACGCTTTTTGTAGCCACTCATTCGCTTCAGGCAGTCTTCAAGTGAGTCGAGGTCTTTGTGCTTGTACACCGGGCGTTGTTCCGATGGAAGCCCGGCAAGTCGACAGCCATCAATGATGCTCGCGTGATTCAGCTCGTCGGAGACGATCGAATCTTCTCTGGTGAGGATAGTCGGGATCGTTCCGGCATTCGCGGTGAATCCAGATTGAAAAACGATTGCCGATTCGACGTGTTTGAACTCGGCAATGCGTCGTTCAAGCTCTTCGTGGATCGACATCGTGCCGATAATCGTTCGAACCGCGCCTGCCCCGACACCCCATTTATTGATGGCATCGACTGAGGCCTGCTTTAGTTTCGGATGGTCGGCAAATCCGAGATAGTTGTTAGAAGATAGATTGACGACCGACTTGCCGTTGACCGTGATCCGGCCACCCTGTGCGCTCTGCAGATCAACCAACGGTCGATATAGACTTTGCGCCTTCAGGTCGCCAAGCTGGTCCGCGAGCCAGTTTTGTAGTGTGCTGTTCATCAGATTTTGCTCCAAAAATGATAGTTCAAATTTATTGTGAGAAGACAACCTTACCGCAAAGCCCGTCGCGCATGAGCGACATCCCGTAATCGTATTCCGACATGGATAGATGGTGCGTGATGGCGGGCGTAACGTCCAACTTGCCAGACGAGAGCAGCGCGCGCATGGTATCCCAGGTCTGGTAAAGGCGTCGACCCACGATGCAGTGGATCTCCAGGCCCTTGAAGATCATGTCTTCCGCCATATCCAGCTCGACCTTCTGCGACGGAATGCCGAGTAGCGAAACGCGTCCACCCGGTCGGGAAATCCGCATGGCCTGTCGAATGGCAAACGGTGACCCGGACATTTCGAGGACAACGTCCACACCTTTACCACCTGTACGGGCAGCAATCACCTGTTCCACATCCTGTTCGGCGGCGTTGATAATGCAATCAGCGCCCAACTTCTCCGCAAGGTCCAGTCGAAACGGTTTGGTGTCTGTAGCGACCACGCTGGCCGCGCCACATGCCTGCGCAACACCAACGGCAAAGACGCCAATGGGGCCGCAGCCCAGCACGGCAACATGCCTCCCAATGATCTCGCCGGAGAGAGCAGTGTGTACTGCATTGCCAAGCGGATCTTGAATGGATGCAATCTCAAACGGCAGCGCCGGATCATTCTTCCATGCGCTGGCCTGAGGGACCACGACATGACTTCCGAAGCAACCATCAACGTCCACGCCGAGTATACGTGTGTTTTCACACACATGTGCCTGTCCGCTTCGACACTGCAGGCAGAGCCCGCATACCCAGTGCGATTCGCCGGAGACGTGATCGCCGACCTGGAAATGAGTGACTTCCGTGCCCACAGCTTCCACAATTCCAGCAAATTCATGCCCCATGATTCTGGGCGGCTTCACTCGGTTTGCCGACCATGCGTCCCACGAATAGATATGGAAGTCGGTGCCGCAAATGGAGGTTGCTACCACTTTTACGAGTATCTGATCTGGATGAGTGATAACGGGGTCGGGCACATCTTGCATGATTGCGCCGGGACCAGCGGTTGCCTTTACAATGGCTTTCAATTAGATATCCTTTGCGCTGAGATCGCGCATCGTTTTGTTGTAAATTCGGCTGATGTGGGTCCTTTAGAACTCACGACTATCGTTCATTATAGCCGTTACATTTCATAGAATAGTCTGGCTGATATTTTAATCAAAAATACATCCTCAGCTTCTATTACAAAGGGTACAATAAGCGGACCATCAGCGAATGAAGTTATTGGCGATAGCGTATCAGACAATGATGTCTACAAGAGGAGCCTGTATTGAATAAGAAGTTGGCGCAGTGGGTGAATGAGTGCGCCGAATGGGCGAAGCCGGAAAGCATTCACCGGTGCACCGGGTCGACGGAAGAGTACAACAAATTAATTGAGATGATGCTGGCTGATGGAACTCTGCTGGAATTAAACCAGGAGAGCTACCCCGGATGCTACCTACATAGAAGCAACCCCAATGATGTTGCCCGCGTAGAAAACCTCACTTTTATCTGCTCGACTGAGCGCGAACACGCCGGTCCTACCAATAATTGGATGTCCCCGGAAGAAGGCAAGGCGAAGGTCTGGCCACTCTTTGAGAACTGCATGAAGGGTCGCACCATGTACGTGGTGCCCTATATCATGGGTCCTGCTGAATCTCCCTTTAGTAAAATAGGTGTTGAGATAACCGACAGCCCGTACGTCGTGGCAAACATGCGGATTATGACCCGAATGGGTGATGTCGCCACAAAGCGCCTGTCGAACGGAGAGGATTTTGTCCCTGGCCTTCATTCCATGGGCGACCTGAATCCTTCCCGCCGATATATTCTCCACTTCCCAGACGAGCGCCTGATCTGGAGCTTTGGCTCCGGCTATGGTGGAAATGCTCTCCTCGGAAAGAAGTGTTTCGCGCTTCGAATTGCCAGTGTGATGGGCAAGGAAGAAGGATGGATGGCGGAGCATATGCTCATCCTGGAGCTCGAAGACCCGACTGGCGACAAGACCTACTTCGCTGCGGCATTCCCGAGCGCCTGTGGCAAGACGAATCTCGCGATGCTCATCAGTCCGCTCCACGAGCAGGGCTATAAAGTTCGGACCGTTGGCGACGATATTGCGTGGATGCACGTGGGAGAAGATGGTCGACTGTGGGCCATCAATCCGGAGGCTGGATTCTTTGGAGTTGCACCGGGCACGAGCGAGCGAACCAACCCGAACGCACTCGCGGCAATGCACTCCAATTCCATTTTTACAAATGTCGCGGTGACGGAAGACGGCATTCCGTGGTGGGAGGGCAAAGACGCTTCGCCGCCTGCTAACCTGACCGATTGGATGGGGGAATTCCCGTGGACTGGACCGGGTCCCGCCGCACATTCAAACTCACGATTTACCACGCCAGCATCTCAATGCCCGAGTATTTCGCCGAGCTGGGAGAGTCCGCAGGGCGTGCCGATCTCCGGGATTATCTTCGGTGGTAGGCGGGATACAACGGTCCCGCTTGTTGCGCAGGCATTCGATTGGCAGCATGGGACTTTCCTTGGTGCGACCATGACCTCGAAGACTACCGCGGCTGCCACTGCTGCGGTCGGTCAATTGCGATACGACCCGATGGCAATGCTGCCGTTCTGCGGATATCACATGGGCGACTATTTTCAGCACTGGCTGGAGATGGGCAAGAAACTCGCCAATCCACCACAGATCTTCTACGTGAACTGGTTTCGGCAGAACAGCGAGGGCAAGTACCTCTGGCCGGGTTACGGACAGAACATTCGGGCGCTGATCTGGATGTTGGAACGGGTCCGCGGAACCGCATCGGCCGTCACAACTCCCATTGGACTCGTTCCTGATCCGTCGTCATTGAACTTGGATGGTCTGAAAATCGATTCCGCCGACCTCGAGGGTGTGCTGAAAGTCGACTCAGCCGAATGGAGAGCTGACCTCGATCACATGAATACGTTCTTGACTTCGATAGGGGATCGTCTGCCGCAAGAACTCTGGGGTGAATTCGAGTTGTTGCGAGAACGTCTTGCGGACTAAAAACTAAACGCCCGTCCAACGCAATTAAGCGAGGACGGGCGTTTCTTCTTCTGCAATCTCGCCGATTAGTCCCGTAAGATTTGCTTCCGTAATTCGTACGGGTACAAGCTTTCCGATTAGCGACTCTGGTGAGCGCGTGCCCTCAGGATCAACAGAGAAGTTCACCATTTTCAATCCCCGAGTGTGTCCACCCAGCCGATTGTTTTCCCGCTGATTGAACCGTTCGACCAGCACTTCTACCACTTTTCCAACCAACGAATTATTGATCTCGATGGAAATCTGGTTCTGGATGGCGATGAGCCGCTCCAGACGTTCGATCTTTGTGGCGTGAGGAATCTGGTCCTCCATAGTCGCCGCGCGCGTTCCTGTTCTCACGGAATACGCGAACATGAAGGCTGCGTCAAACCGTGTGGCTTCTACATAGTCAAGCGTCCGTTGGACCTGGGCTTCAGTCTCACCCGGAAAACCCAACATGACGTCCGTTGTAATCGCGACGCCTGGAATTGCCGCACGCAGCTTCTCCACTATAGAGTGGTACTGCGCCATGTCGTAGCCGCGCCGCATTCTGCCTAGAAGCTCATCATCCGCGACCTGAATAGGCAGATGGATGTGCTCACAAACCTTAGGCAGGCTGGCGACTGCTTCGATAAGATCGTCCGTAAAATCCTTTGGGTATGGCGACGTAAACCTTATTCGGCGAAGACCCGGAACAGCGTTAATCTGCTCCAGCAGGGTGGCAAATGGCACGCGTCCTTCGGCCATGTTCTTGCCATAAGAGTTGACTGTCTGCCCGAGTAGGGTGATCTCGCGAGTGCCCTGTTGTGCCATGGCGTGGATTTCAGAGAGGATGTCGGCGGTAGATCTACTTCGCTCTCGGCCACGCGTATTTGGAACGATGCAGAACGCGCAAAATTTGTCGCAGCCATACATGATCGGCACGTGCGCTTTGAGTTTCGGCTTGCGCATGACGTTGCGAAGCGGAATGTCGGTGACAATCGCTCCCTTGCGCTCCGGGAGGTCGAGTGACGTAAGTCCCGCGCCCTTTTTGAACATCTCACGATTGGAGCGTCGACGGGAGGCTTCCACTAAATTCGGTATTGCAGCGATATTGCCAGTGCCGACCACCATGTCGACAAACGGCGCACGCTTCTTGATCAGTTCGCTTTCGGTTTGCGCCATGCAGCCGCAGACACCCACGATCATTTCGGGGCGTTCCAGCTTCATCTCGCGCAATAGACCGAGCTTGCTGTAGACCTTGTCGACGGGTTTTTGCCGCACGGAGCAGGTGTTGAGTAGCACGACTTCTGCCTGAGCGGGATCGGCGACTTCGTGCAAGCCCATGCCTTCGAGGTAAAGAGCCATCTGCTCAGAATCCTCGTCGTTCATCTGGCAGCCCCAGGTGATGATATGATAACCGCCCGTTGTGGGCATACTTAACTCCATCAAAAAATTGGTCGGACTATATTATACCGGGTCGAAAAAGAGGGGATGAACTAATTGTGGTTCAGCCGAGGTTGGCGACCAACCAGTTTCAACTCTTCAAATGTCGCAACGATAGGTTTTCCGCGCTCAAGAGTCGCCCGGATCATTCCGCTCCAATGTTTTCCGCCTTCCTGCCGGCAGCTTGCACTCGGCTCGAAAACGAAGTTGCCGAGGCTGTAGAAGATAGGTTTGCCCTTGTAGGTCTCAAAGTCTTGCACCACGTGCGGATGATGCCCGATGACCATGTCCGCCCCGGCATCAACCATCGTGTGCGCGATGTTCTCCTGCCGCGAAGAGTGATGCCGTTTACGTTCGACACCAGCGTGCAGGGAGACGATGACGAAATCGACTTGAGACCTCACGGCGGCAATATCGCGGCGGATTGCGGTGGCCTCCGCCATGGCGACCGACGGTTTACCTTCGCGTTCCGGCAAAATAGCAGGGAAGAGCCCTAGATAGGCCAGAAATGCTACCTTCAAACCCTTAACGTTCAGAATGACCGCGCGATGGGCGTCGGCCTTGGTTCGACCTGCACCGGCGAATGGGATTCCGTTGCGTTCAAGGGCCGCAATGGTTTCGACGAGCGCAGGTCGATCATAATCCAACGAGTGATTATTCGCGAGGCAGACGATCTTGAATCCGGCATCCTTCAAAGCTTTCGCATTGGTCGGGTC
>JBDUAM010000013.1:0-5953 GCA_040004655.1 Chthonomonadales bacterium
CACGGAGACATTGGTCTACAAGGTTTACAATGACGGCTTCGTCAATCTCAATCTGCAGGATGTCCGCAGATCGACTGACGATGGTCCGCAGGTTTTCGACCGAGTAGAAGTCAAAATACTGATGGATGCCGAAGCGGTCGCGTAACGGGCTTGAAAGTAATCCTGCCCGAGTGGTGGCGCCAATTAGCGTGAACCTTGGCAGATCAATTTTGAGCGTTCGGGCGCTGGGACCCTTGCCGATGATAATATCGAGTTGAAAATCTTCCATCGCAGGGTATAGAATCTCTTCAACAGTGCGATTCAGCCGGTGAATCTCGTCGATGAAGAGTACGCATCCGGGTTCGAGGTTGGTGAGGATTGCGGCAAGATCACCGGGTCGCTCAATGGCGGGACCAGATGTAGCGCGAATAGGCGCATCCATCTCAATGGCGCAAACCAGGCTGAGGGTTGTCTTACCGAGGCCCGGTGGCCCGTGAAACAAAACGTGATCCAGCGGTTCCGATCGATGCCTGGCAGCTTCGATGGCGATCTGCAAATTCTCTTTTAGTCGGGACTGACCAATGAATTCACGAAGCCTGCGGGGGCGCAATGAGAGTTCCGCCTCATCACCCTCTCCAAAATTAGGGCCGACTATTCTTTCGTCAGACATCACCACTCCTGCGCAAGCAACCTTTAGTAGACAAATTCTGCTACACAAAGGTATGTGTTGTCAATCCTCTATGTGTGAAACCGACCAATGATTCAGGAAACAAAAGACCTGAAGGGAAGACCCTCACCCGGTTCGAATCTGATGATGTTCCGCGACCCGGGTCTCTCGGAGGCAATACCTGTCGCAGCGGTCGCATGGGATGTTGAGGGCATAATTGTCGAGTGGAATCCTGCCGCTGAACGCGTCTTCGGCTGGACTGCCGCCGAGGTCATTGGCGAACCACTTCTGGACAGGCTGGTACCTCCGGGTCTTCACCACTATGTCGATGGTCTTATGGAGGAGCTTCGGTCGGGCGCGTCTGCGCCGGTGACAAGCACCAATGAGAATTTTACCGCCGATGGCCGAACGATCTTGTGCCAATGGAGCAGTGGCGCTGTTCGCAACAAAGACGGTTCCATCAAACTCATTGTCTCCATGGCGCTGGATGTTACAACGGAGGTGCGGCAACGACAACGTGAAGAGCGGCTGTCGGAGATCATTCAGGCCGCTAACGCATCCCGTGAGATGGATGAGATTTTAAAACTCATTCGGCAGGCGATTCTCGACATGGGGGAGATCGACCGTGTGGCTGCTTGGACCGTTGGATGCGGTGTACTTTGGGGGCATGGATATACCGACTCGCAGGGTAAAACGGTAGATGAACGCCATCTATCCGCTCCACGAAACTACTGGAGTGAGACTGCAATCGCCATTATTGACGGAGCCGAGCCTTACGCCCTGCTCACGAAACCGCTCATAGCCGATAGTGATGATGGCAGTGGTATGTGGCGCAGCGATGAAAATGCTGCTGTCGTGATCGGGATTCCGCTTCGAGTTCGCGGCGAAACCTCTGGATTGATTCTCATTGACAATCGGAACTCTGGTCGCTCGCTCATCGAGTCTGAGATCACCACTCTCTTGAACTTTTGTGGGCAGGTCGCCCATGCCGTATCTAACGTTCAACTACTTGATGAGCGATCCCTGATTGTCCAGCGACAGCGCGGTCTGATGGAGATAGTTGCCGCCATCAGCTCTACTGTTGATCTTGATGAAGTGCTTAAACTCATTCGTGAGGCCGTGTCGAAGGAGAGCGGATTTGACCGCGCAGGCGTATGGCTGCTGGAAGAGGATCAACTGCGCGGGACCTGGGGTACGGACCCTCATGGGCAGCCCTGTGACGAGCGGCACATCACCATGCTGTTGTCAGCCTGGGGGCCAAATCTGCCCGAACTGCTTGATGGTCGAGTTCCATACTACTTAGAAACCTATGTGGGTGCGGACTTAGCCGCGGATCTCGCTCCGCGCCTGATACCGCACGCGGTGATCGCGCTGCGAATTGCCGGGCAGGTTGTGGGCATCATCTCGCTGGATAATCAGATTACGTTCCGAGAATTCGACCCGAATGATCTCAATCTTTTGGTCCCGTTTGCCAATCAAGCGGCCGTGGCCATCCGCAACGCGCAGGTAACTAAAGTGCACACCCTGCTGCTCGAGCGCGAGCGACGTTTGATGGAGTTATCCACGGCTATAAGCGCCAGCCTCGATCTCGACAGGGTGCTGCGAATGGTCCGCGATGCGGCAGTTGACGTCGGCGGATTTGAAAAAGTCGGTGTCTGGCTGCTGGAGAATGATCGACTTCTTGGTTCCTGGGGCACAGATTCTGAAGGGAATATTCGCGACGAACGAAGCTGGAATTATCGGATTGAAGATGGCCCGCACGTGCAAGAGCTGGTAGGAACTCGCGTACCATTCATCATACAGACGTTGCCAGTTCTGGATAATCAGGAGTCCGAAAAGCCGACCTATATTCGGCAGGCTATCATCGCTCTTCGAGCTGGAGATGAGCTCGTTGGAATACTGACAGTCTCCAATACCCGCGTCTCTCGCACCCTTACGCCCGATCTTATCTCCACTCTTTTGCCGTTTGCGGGGCAGGCGGCAGTTGCCATTCGGAACGCGCGATTGGTAATGGATCGCGAACGAATTCGCCTGCGATCTGAACAGCTCATGCAAATTGCCAGCGGGATGAATGCAAGCTACTCCCTTGAGGCCATCCTCAAGATGGTGCGCGACTCGCTCGTTGGTCCCGAAGGTTTCGATCGCGCAGCAGTTTTTCTCTATGACCCGGCAACGAATTCGGTGTCAGGCACATGGGGTTCGGAGGACACAAACGGCTCGGAGGATTTCTTTGAGCAGATTACATCGCTCTCACCGTCGGACGATTGGCCGCTGACGCGAGTTATTCGGGGTGAAATAGATTTTGCCCTGACCGACGACCTAACGGAGGCTTACAAGCTTCCTCCCGGGCATACGCTGTACGGAGTGCGCGACCATGCAATCGTTCCACTCAGGACGTCTGGCGAGGTCGTGGGGGCGATTTGCGTCGACAATGTGAACTCTGGTCGACCCATCACCATGCACGAGATCGAGTATCTGCTGCCATTTGCCGAACAGACCGCCCTGGCCATCCAGAATTCTCGACTCTTCCGAAGCCTCAAACAGGCGCAGGATGCCCTAGTGGGTACCGAGAAACTGCGTGCTCTCGGCGAGTTAGCCAGTGGAGTGGCGCACAACATCAACAATCTGTTGACGGCCGTGCTGGGGTATGCCGAGATGATTCAGGTCGACTCGGGTAACCCGGATCGAGTGCTGAAGTATGCAAAAGTGATTGAACGCGCCGGACTTGATGGGGCGGAAATCGTGCGTCGCATTCAGCAATTCGCCCGCAAGGAGCCTTCCCTGCTAGAGGCAAGAGTCGATCTCTCACTCCTTGGTCGTGAGGCGGTTGATCTGGCTCGACCGGTGCTTGTGGGCCGATCCACCAGCCCATCGGACGGCATTGAGCTCGTTCTCGATCTTACGTATGGCGCATGGGTTACCGGCGTCGCGACAGAACTGCGAGAGGTCATTCTTAACCTCGTGCTCAACGCCGTGGACGCCATGCCGACCGGCGGCAAGTTGACCGTACATTCCGAAATGGACGAAGTGGATGCCCGTCTGGAAGTCTGTGATACGGGTGTTGGTATGTCTGAGTCCGTGCGTCGCCGAATCTTTGACCCCTTCTTCACGACCAAAGGTCCGTCGCTCGGCACGGGACTCGGGCTCTCTCTGGCGTGGGGAGTGATTGGTCGACACGGGGGCGCCATCGACGTCAAAAGCTCTCCGGGAAATGGTTCGTGCTTCACCATTCGGCTGGAACGTGCCGAGCCAGGCGGAGTTACTGAGCTTTAGATTTCGGGGCTTCCTGAAGCATCTTCCAGACCCGCAAGACCTCCGCGATGCTCCACGCCTGCGCGACGCATCCGTTTGGTACATGGGGATAGTCGCCGTCAAACACCTCTGAGAACGAGCCGACACACGCCTCTTGAAAGTGCTCCTGCATGGGTGTCAGGAAGGCTTTGGCTGCCTCCACATCGCCATGGACCCGAAAGTGCGCCTCGGCAAATGCGCCCAGAAGCCAGGGCCAGACGGTGCCCTGATGATAGGCTGTGTCACGCTTCCAGACGTCGCCGGTGTAGGTACCTCGATAGTTTGGGTTCTCTCGATCCAGCGTTCGCAGTCCACGTGGAGTTAACAGCTTTTCCTGGACCGTCTGTACAATGGCCTCCTCCACCTTCGCCGGAAAAATCCCGCCACGCAGACTCACCGCGAATATCTGGTTCGGGCGGATGCAGTCGTCTGGACCCGAAGGTGTAATCACATCATAAAGTCCCAATCCATCTTGACGCAAAAACTGTTTTCGCATCGACTTCGCGCACTTCTCGGCAGCCAACTCGAACGACCGTGGCGCTTCGTTCTTGGTTGGCGCGAGTTCTGCCATCAGCAGATTGGCGTGATGCCAGAGGGCGTTGATCTCTACCGGCTTACCTGCGCGCGGGGTCACGACGTAGTCACCGATTCGAGCGTCCATCCAGGTTAACTGTTCGCCTGCCTGTCCGGCGGTGACGAGGCCGTCGGCCGGATCAACGCGGATACCAAATCGAGTGCCGCGCGTGTATCCCGCGATAATGTTCTTCATAGCCTGCCATAGGGTATCGCGCAGATTAGAATCGTCTGGCCGTGCTCGAATGGTCTCGGCGCAAGCGTGGATGAACCAGAGGGCCGCGTCGACCGTGTTATACTCAGGCGCCTCCCCGACGTCTGGAAATCGGTTGGGAATCATGCCGTCTTGCTCAAACCCGGCGAGCGCGCGCAGGATGTCTGCAGCAAGCTCGGATCGCCCCGTGGTAAGGCAGAGCCCCGGCAGAGAGATCATCGTGTCTCGACCCCAGTCGGTGAACCAGTGGTACCCTGCGATGACCGTGGAGCGGACGTCTGGTCGACCCGAGATCAAGAAAGCATCCGCCGCTCGAATCAGGGCGATGCCAAACTCATCCTTCAGGCCTTTGACTGATACCGTCTTCTTCTGCCGCGCGATTAAATCAGCCCATGATTTCTCGGGGTCGACCTTCGAAGTCTCGGCGCTCAGGGTCAATACCACAGATTCTCCGGCAGTCAGGTCAATTGTAAATGATCCCGGGCAGTAGAGGCCCTCTTCTGCTTCCAATCCCCGTTCCGCCTCACGTGCATGGAGCATGCGGTAATTCCACCAGTTCGACCAGTTGAATGCGGCACCCGGCAGTCGAGTGGTGAGGAATGGGGCGCCTTCCGTCGGCTGATACCGGTATACGGAACCATCTGCGTCTTGATAGTGCGGGAACGGACCCGCGTGCATGACCGTGTGATGGCTTCGGAAGGCGGTAAGCAGACTCAAATTCAGGGTAATGGGAGAGCCCGCGCCGACGTATGTGTATCTAACAAAAGTCGTATTACGCCCCTGCTCCATCCAGATCTCTTTTCGCAGGGTCACTTCTGATGTGATCGCAAATTCAAAAGTGGGACAAGGCCAGGGTTCGAATTGCTGGAGCAGAAGGTATCCGGTGGGCTGAATAACGCCGGGATAGACATTCGCGGAGAGATCGTAATCCTTGTGGTGGACTGTCACACGCTCTTCGACTTTGGCGAACGTGAGGGTCCGAACCGCAGGAGCAGGATCCGCCGCGATTAACATTCCGTGGTAGGTGCGCGTGTTTCCGCCGCAGAGCGATGAGCTGGCATACCCGCCGATCCCGTTGGTTACAAGCCACTCTAATTGATTGGCGGTCTCGAACGCGTTGAGTTTCTCTTTCGGGATGGTCGGCAGGTCAGACTTCGGCATGGCAGGAAGGTCTCCGTTTTCGTGATCGATTCAATGCTACTATATTCTATAGTGTCAATGCAGAAGGT
>JBDUAM010000106.1:0-5946 GCA_040004655.1 Chthonomonadales bacterium
CCTAACTTTCGTACAAGTCATACCCAACGTCTCTGGATGCTCGCCTGTTCGGCGTGTATCTGGTCGAATACGTCATTGTTTGGCGCTTGCCAACTTATATCTCAGTTCGGTCATCTACTTCACGTGTGAAAGGACACAAAAATGGGTCAAATGAAGTCAAGGGGTAAACGGCTCGTAATAACGGGTTTGAGTCTCGCCGCAATCGCAGGATTTTCCCATCAAGCATCTGCACAACTGAACTTAACTGCATATGGATCTTTACGCGGATTCACGATCTCCATGTTTGCAGACAAGTTTCCGTCATCATCCAACATCGGTCCCCTTGGAATTGGATTCAACGGGGATGGTTCAGTCATCGTCTCCGATTACCCGGGAAACGTTCGCGTTTTTGCCACGGATACGGATGGACAACATGCCAATCTTGTGGCACCGACTAGTAGCTCTTCCGTTTCAAACACTGTTGATATCGCAGATGCGGGTGGAAAACACTACATCACAAGTCAGTCAGCCGGTACTGTCCGCCTGTTATCTAATTCTGGTGTGTTAGGTGCCATCGTAGCATCAGGTATGGTCCACCCAACGGGGCTGGCCACAAACCCAAATAATGGCCATCTTTTCGTCAGCACTTACGACGGCGGCAATATCTGGGACCTTGATCCCATAGCCCAGACGTTCACAACGTTTAAAGGCACCAGCGCAGACGGACTTAGCACGGATGGAACAACCCTGTATGCAGAAGTAAATGGTCACATCCTCGGATATAACATAGCGACGACAAACCAGGTATTCGATAGTGGATTCCTCAACTGCGGGGCAGACGGCACAGCCCTCGGTTCTGGCTCGCTGGCAGGTTACCTCTACGTCAACTGTAACAACGGATTGTTTAAGGAAATCAAACTCTCAGACAGTTCTATCAATGACATAGCCAACGGCGGGACTCGAGGTGACTTTGTTCGCGTCGACCCAAATAACGGCACGTTGCTAATTACCCAGAGCAATGAGATTGACCGGTTGATCGCACCGAGCGGCGGCGGTTTCGGAGAGACGCCGGAACCGGGCGTTACAGCCAGCCTCATTGGAGTTGGCGTTTGTGCAAGCGGTCTCATGTTCCGCAAACGCGCTCGCAAATAGCTTTAAAACATTCAAAGAGTGAGGCCTCCATCGATCGTCGATTGAGGCCTCGTTTTTTTGGGCTACTGGAGCAGACCAATTTTATTTTGCCATTGGCTGCCTAAACCCGCGTTCGACCATGTCGTTAGGATCGGTGATCGGGCTCGTAGCATCTCGCCACAGCCAGCGCATCATCTCCGGCATGATGGCGCCACCAAACTTCTGCCCGTGGTTGTTCATTCCCCAGGAGTAGTTCAGGTCATACCCCTTCTGGGTGAGCGCCTTCTGCATTCTTACATTCTGATAGAACCAGTCCCACTTTTCGTCGTACACGCCATTCCGAATTCCGCGATTGTCGTTTCGACCATCGCAGAGGTAGATGCGGATTGGCTTCTTTTCTGCGGCGAGGATACGTTCCGGGTAGACGTGCCCACCGCGAATATTCGTGAAGCTGCCCACGTTACTGAGCACTTTTCTAAACTCATTCGGGCGTTCCCAAGCGACCATGAAGGCCGCAATAGCGCCAGAACTTGACCCACCGATTCCTCGCATTTCCGGGTCCTTAGAGATATTGTAGTCCTTGTTCAGGGCCGGCATCAATTCTTCCGTGATTACCCGCGCATACTTGTCATTCGGCGTGTTGTACTCGGTGCCGCGGTTCGTGAATCCGTCCCCCCAACCGATCTTCGGCGATGGCTCCGGCTGCTCGGGAGTTCGTCCAGGATTGATGAATACCCCGATCATGACCGGAATCTCGCGTCGATAGATGAGGTTGTCCATGACGTTCTGAGATCGCATGTCTCCGTTCTCATCTTTGAATGCCTGCCCGTCCTGATAAACCATCAACGCGGTCGGAACTGCAGGATTGTACTGCGCTGGAACATACACCCAGTAGGTATGTTGAGTGCCGGGATAGACATTGCTCGGGAGCGTAAACGGTCCCTTTATCTCCCCCTTCGGCACCCCCTCTTGGACCAGCGAGTCTGGCCCAATGTGATACTGCGAATCGGGATTTGGCCCCTTCTGCTGCGCGGGCTTTGCGTTGGTCGCCGTCACCTGAACAATTGTAAGCGCAACGGCAGCGCCAACCAGTGAACCACCGAGCCATGGTTTGAATTTCATCTATGAAACCCCCCTGTCAAATAGTCGAACGAAACGGGCACCGCACGATAACTAATTATGCGAATATTGAGTCGAAAATACCTTCAAACGGTTGGATTAATTTGGACTAATTTACTTATTTAGGGATGAAATAGAATGCAAGGGCAAAAATGAAGTAGACCGTCAGGAGTTGGGCGCCTTCAAGCCAGTCGCACTGCCCATCCCGTGCGATGAACGCCGCGATGAGTACACTAAACGCGATGGCGGTAACCTCAAATGGATTAAATATAAACGGCATGAAATGCCCCAGTGGCAAGCTTAGAAAGACAAGCAAAGGCGCCACAAACAGTGCAATTTGCGTGCTGGAACTGATGCAGATGTTGAACGTGATATCCATCTTATCTTTGAGTGCCATGGAGACTGCAGTCGAGTGCTCGGCGGCGTTGCCTATGATTGGGATGACGATCACGCCAACAAACATCATATTGAGCCCGAGCGAATGAATGGTCGGCGTCACGGAATTGACCAAAAGTTCACTCATGAATACTATTCCGACTGTAGCGGCCGCCAGAACGGACCCGGCCTTTTTCATACTCCACTCCGGTGGTTCACGCTCTTCTTCTTCGCCGCCACGGAATAGATCTTCATGCGTCCTAAACGCATAAAAGAGGCTGCCAAAATAGAGCGCAATCAAGAGTCCAGATACCCAGAGACTAAGTGACCGGACATTGGGGGCAAATTCTGATACTCCCGGAAGGGCTCTGACGAAGAGGGTTGGTGTAATTAAAGCAATTACTGCCAATACCATCATCACGGTGTGGTTAGAGGCAACAGCCTTGTCAAAATACTGCCGTTTGTGCTTAATTCCACCTACAAATACCGACAGGCCCAACACGAGCAGAATGTTGCCGATGATTGATCCGGCAATACTTGCTCTTACCAATTCCATCTCGCCGGCTCGTACAGCCATGATCGTAATGATGAGTTCGGCAGCATTTCCAAAGGTCGCGTTTAGTAGTCCGCCAGCCGAATCGCCAACGGTTTTTGCAATCTCCTCGGTGGCGGATCCTATCAGGCCGGCGAGGGGAACGATGGCGGCGCAGGCGGAGAGAAAAACCAAAACGGGACCGGCATGCATAAAGTGTAGGGCAACGCTAACGGGTAAAAAGACAAGAAGCAGATTAATCCAACGCATAAGTGACCTATCCCGCTCCTTCTTCCGATTAGATCTCTATTTTACCGGACAGACCCACTGTCCTGATACTTGCATTCGATTAACCGAGTAAGGCGGATTATTAAGAACCATCGACCTCGGGTTAAAATAGATTCACAGATTCCCAAATTGCCATTGTACTGGAGCCATATTGATCCGACACAAATTCTATCTCGCCTCCACCTCCCCCCGTCGACAGGAACTACTGGCGGGAATGGGAATCCCCTTCTCCGTATTGTCGCCCGGTGATGACGAATCGGTTGAAAGTAATGTAAGTCCACAGGAGATGGTACGTCTGTTGAGTAAGCGCAAAGCTCTGGCCGGGGTTCAAATGATTGACGGGGACATTCCATCGGTTGTTCTTGGGGCGGACACGGTGGTTGCCATTGACGATCATATTCTTGGTAAACCGATCGATGCCGACGACGCCCGTAGAATGCTTAAACTTCTAAGCGGACGAACGCATTCCGTATTCACGGGCGTTGCGCTCGCAGTTGCAGCCTCAAATGGCGCACCATCAACATGCTTTATAACAGTGATGGAGACAAAAGTAACATTTCGCGTGATGCTACCTGCGTTGATAGAAACTTATGTTGCTACGCGCGAACCCTTAGATAAAGCTGGAGGTTACGGGATTCAAGGAGGAGGTTCCGTATTTGTCATCGAATTGTTAGGAGACTACTTCAACGTAGTCGGTTTGCCCGTCTCGAAAGTAGCTGCCATGCTCGAGCAATGTGGCTTCGATTGGTGGAATCCTGACTGCTGGCTCGAAGGAGCAAGTTCCGGGTAATCCTCCGCTCAGTAGTTGTCTCTCCCAGGCTGTTGGTCTCTCCGTTGTACAAAAATGCGTCAAGGAGATTCGAATGGTTGCAAAGAGTCGTAACGCCTGTGCTCACTGTGGTCATCCTCACAACGTTGTCTCGGTAGAATGCGTCCAATGCGGACGACCTTATCAAGAACGAATGCGACTTGTCGCATTAGTCTCGATGACCGGGATAGTAGGCCTCGCAATAGCCATGTTTCTCGGCAAGTAATCTTACTTAATTCTGCGGGGCGCAATGACCAGCGCCCTATTTTTTGTGCCTGAACTATGGTAGAAACAGCTTTGACAATGTGATTTCTGGGAGCATGCAAGCATGAGAATAGCTGTAGTGGACGGCATGGGCGGCGGACTCGGCGCTCAGATTATTACAAAAGTTAAGCCGCTGCTCTCTGACAAGGACGAAATTCTTGCACTTGGAGCCAACGCCATCGCGACTGCAGCCATGATCAAAGCAGGTGCGGCTCTCGGGGCGACCGGTGAGAATGCCGTCTGGCTTAACGTGGGAAAAACAGACCTTATTCTTGGCCCGGTGGGGATCGCCATCCCCCATTCCTTGCTCGGCGAGATCACCACGCGAATGGCGGAGGCTGTGGCGCTATCCTCGGCAATAAAGATACTTATTCCGACTAACCAGACTCAGGGACACTTCTATCTCGCTGGCGCTGAAATAAGCGGCCTCAATGCGGCACTTGAAGATCTGGTGGACCGCGTGCGACAACTCATCGAAAAAGAATCCTAACGACCGGGCCTGACCGTTCGAACCTCGTTTGTAGATACGTCCACAAAATTCAGCTCTTTGCCGTTCATCCAGAGTCCGCGCGGGCCAGATACCGGTTCGTCGTCGGTTCCCCGATAGGTCCAGATCAGGTCGCCTTTGGCGTTAAACTCGTAGATTCCCGCCACTCTGTTTGTACTTACAAAGACGTTCGCGTCCTCATCCGAATAAACGTAGCACGGCTCTTTCATTCCACTCATGAGGCTGGAGGTCAGTGCGTATTTACCTTCTTGACCCACGGTAAAAATGGCGACCCGGTTATTTCCCGAATCAGCAACCAACATTCGCCCTTTGTCGTCGACGGTTACCTTCATCGGCAGCCGCACCACGTTTTCTGCAATCACCCCAACAAATTTGCCTTTAGAGTTAAACTGCTGGATTCGGTTATTGCCGGTATCGGCGATGTATATCTTGCCGCCCGAATCGAATCCGCCACCCATCGGAGATCGGAACTGGCCGTCACCCTTGCCAGATTTCATGACGTGTTTCGAAATCAGTCGATACTTCTTGTCATACAGCATCCATCCCGACACATCGCCAATTTTTGAACGAGACACAGTAATGAGAATATTCTTGTCAGCCGACACCGCGACGTCTTGAACAACCCAGTCCTTCTCAATACCATCCAATTTGACGGCTTGAGGCGCGACTCCCTCGGTCTCCAAGATGATTCCCGGAAAGGTCTCATCGGTTCGAATTCGCGCTTTATTGCCAACATAGGCGACACCCCAGGCGGCGGTTGCGTTGATCGCGTAAGTGGCCGGAGTTCGACCAACCTCTATGCCATCTGCGTCCAATCCCACAACACGATATCCGCACAATGGTCGAGCAGCATCGGAATCATGCCAATTCGTGCTGGAAACTCGTTGCCCCAATCTATTACTGCCATCTACCCGTTCAACAAGATATTCCACCGCGCGGTCC
>JBDUAM010000097.1:0-5941 GCA_040004655.1 Chthonomonadales bacterium
CCCTTGTTCAAATCCGTAGGAACCCTGATTCAGCGGAAACGTACTCAACATCTGCAACGAATTGTTTGCGAACGAAGGATCGTCCCCACCCGGTGCGCAGATCGTCGTAAACGAGCGAGCAGTCGAGAAGAAGGAATGCTCTAAATTCTTGCCGCAGGCTGCAACGCAAAAAATCCTGGCGTCCAATTGCGCTGCCCGAGCTGGAGAACTCGGCGGGTTACCCACATCATAATCGTTCCCAGCTGAAATGCTAAATGCGATATCCTTTATGGTTGCTCCGTAAAATACTGCTGCCTCAAGAGGATCATTTAGGTCTGGAGTGTCGCTAAACACTGCGCGACCCAGGCTCATGTTAGCAACTACTTTATTGCCGGGCGTTTTTACGTTGTCAGCAACATACATGACCGCATCGGCAATAATAGAAGTCGGACTTCCTCCAGAGTCAGGGAAAACTTTCCCAATCCAAAGAGGACCGCCGCCATAGGTTACGCTGGCAACGCCAACACCATTGTTGGAAGATGCACCAGCCAATCCTGCAGTGTGTGTTCCATGTCCATTGCCGTCATGAACATCACTGTCTGGAGGAGAAACCGTAAAATTCTGGCCGCCAATAATTCGGCCGGCAAATTCCGGATGGTTGGTGTCGATACCTGTATCAATGTCTGCAATAATCACGCCCGGAGTGCTGGTGATATTATCCCAAACCTTTGGCAAGTTTATGAGAGGCCACTGCCACTGCTCATTATATCGAGGATCGTTAGGAGTCGTGTCATGAGTCCAGCAGTAATAATTGGGGTTTGCCCATCTGAAGATTCCCGTACCCTGCAGTTGCTTCGCAGTGTCCAAGGTAACCTGATCGGTTGCGGGTTTGTTGTCCGCAGTCTTTACTCTCACCAAAAAGTATGGTTTAAGAGCAAGAGGTCGAATAACTTCGACTTTGGCTAAACTCAGCGCATTACTCATTGCCACGGCATCGCCATTCAGCTTGATCGCCACGATAAGTTCGCCGGGCACAAAACTGCCTGGTTGGTCCTGAGCAGGATGCCTTTCAATACTACGTCTTCTCTGTGCTTGAGAGGACGAAGAGAAAACCGAGGCAAATATGATTGCGGCGACAGCCACCAGAAGCAAGCGAGTTGCGAGGCGAGCCACGTTCTTACGACGGAAAAACGAACTGGATTCAACCACGATCATGGTCCTCCAAAGAGAATTGCCTATGCAGACGGGTTACAGACAATGGGATTAACTTAGTGGTATTTCTACGGGAGGCACCCGCTCTCCTTCCGATTTTACAACTATTTTCACTCGAAACGCAACTGTCTACCTAATTCAAACGACCCAAGCCCGGTGACAGGTATTATTGCTACTGTTAAGAATAAGTATTGCTTGACAACCAAAACCAATTCGCTTGAGTCACGTATAATATGGTACTCAGTTCCTGAATCAAGCGTAAAACATTTGCAATTCCACGGCTTAAATCTCTGTCAAGGAGCAGGCACGTGCCCTACTCAATCATCGGTGGCGACGGCAATCAGTATGGTCCGGTAGAAGTAAATGTGCTCGTTCAGTGGGCGCGTGAAGGTAGGATTGTGCCGACTACAGGAATTGTCGACCACGATCACGGACGCAATTTCCTGGCGAAAGACCTCGCCGAACTCGCGCCTATCTTTGCGCCGCCACCGCCACACTCGGGGCGAATGACGGCTGCTCGCCAGCCTCTACCGGTCCCCCACTACACCTATGTGCCCGGAATGCGTGTGGATGCGTATGGTCGACCGCTCAAAAACCGATGGGTCGCCGGCCTGCTCGCCATCTTCTTTGGCATATTTGGCGTCCACCGCTTTTATCTTGGCTATTCTGGCATTGGCACTGTTCAACTGCTGATGTGCCTACTCTCCCCATTCACGTGCTTCATCAGCCTTGCCGTAGTGATCATCTGGTCATTTATAGACGGCATCATCTGCTTTGCCGGCGGTATGACAGATAGCTACGGCAATCCTTTGATTACATAATCCGCTTTCGTAACCTTCTTTGCGAGCATGTCGTCCTATAAGTACATCAGGTCCGCAACTGATTTCCGCCGACCGGGGCAGGGCTCTACGGGGCGACTCAGATAGCTGTGAAGGAGAAGATTATGAAGAACTGGTTTATGATTGTCGCAATCGCTGGCACTCTCGCATGTGGGATCAACTCGAAGAGCGTTGCTCAGTCAGAAAACGTTTTGGCGAATGCATCAAAGAGAGTCTCTGTCAATTTTGAGAACGCGGACATACGTTATGCATTGAAGCAACTCTTTCAGTCGATATCGGCCAATTTTCTGCTTGACGCCTCGGTTTCAGGCCGAAGCACTGTTTCACTAAATGACGTTACGTTTAAAGTAGCGCTGGAGAGCATACTTAAGAGCAATGCATCTCTTCAGAAGCTTACGTACAGAATTGAAGACGGAGTCTACCATATTGCTCCGGTGCAGGATGACCAACCAATCGTGACTCGCGATGATACACCCAAAGATCCCGAAAAGCCTAAACACATGGTGACAAGTATCCACCTTAACTACGCCGATGTCGAAGACATCACACGCGCACTTGGCGGGCAGGTCATCCAGAACCGATTCTCCGGTGTCACTGGAATTCTTGGTGGAGCGATGGGCGGCCGTGCCGGCGGACAAGGTGGTGGATTGAACGGCGGCGGACTTAACGGCGGCGTACTCAATGGCGGTGGATTGAATGGCGGTGGTGGCACCGGCAGTATTGGAGGCAACTTCAATTCCGGTGGCGGAACTACGGTCATCCGGGGGCCCGGCGCGGGTAATTCCAATAATGGCGGCGGCAATCGCCGATAAGTCGGTCTATTTGACGCAATGAAGGGGAGGCGATTTTCGCCTCCCCTTCTCATTTGTATCCGCTAACCCAGTCGAATTCGCCGGCATCCCATTCTTGTGTAACCCGTAGCGCCTCTGGATAGAAGGAACGCACTTCATCGGCAGTGAGGGGCGGCGGGTATGACTTAATCATCCCCACGGTCTGCTCCAACTGCGCGATGCTATCACAGCCGATCACCATCGAGTCGACATCCGCTTGCATCCCGAAGCGTAGGTATGGCTCGACGTCCGCTGTGTGTTTCACTCGACCAACGCCAAAGACCTTCATCCCCAGCGTGGCGATTCCCAGCGACTTCGCGGTCGGCAGAGTTGTCGTGAGAAACGAGTAGTTATGCGCCTCGTTGAACAGCCCGATGGGAAACAGCACCGCCTCAAACGGAAACTCGCGCAGCAGGTGGCACTGTATCTGTCGAACCCAGTGGCCCGAAACCCCGATGTGCCGAATCTTGCCCGCGGCCTTCAACTCCTGCATGGCTTCAAGTACACTGTGTTGCTCGAGAATCTGGTCGCAGTCTTCCTGATGGTCCACGCCGTGGACAAACATCAGATCGACGTAATCCACTTTGAGCCGTTTGAGAGACATCTCCATCTGCTGCATTGCGCCGTCGTAGGTTCGATCCATCGACTTCGTATTGATCCAGAACTCTTCGCGCCGACCCTGCATCGCAATCCCGAGTCGGCGTTCCGATTCGCCTGCGCCGTAGAGGTGCGCCGTGTCAAACGTGTTGACTCCCAACTCCATCGCGCGATGCAGAATGGCAACAGCCTCGGCGTCTGTGCCCTGCGTATCCCACTTCACGCCGCCCATGGTCAGTCGACTGGCGTTCCACCCGGTTTGGCCCAGCGGTCGAGTCGGCATGGGTCGAGTTAGTACTTCATCGGAACAAATTGTGGCGTTTGCGATTCCTGTATTCATGAGTGCATTGTACCAGTCAAACCGTCAAGGGAATAATCCGTGTTCGGCAAGGAATTAGCCTAACAGATTGCGTATACTAAAGCATACGCCGGAGGTTTGGCTGACCGTTTGGGGAGTTTTGATATATGAACGACGTTCCATCATGGTTGTGGATTACCTGGCTAATCATTTCAAGCCTATCGTTTCTCATCATGCTTGTGGTGGGAATAGCTCTGCTCTTTGTGATTGTAAAGAAAGTCCTCCCAGCCCTGGATGATGTGATGAGGAAGGTGCAGATACTCACCGATAAGATGGACAAGATTACCACCTCTGCCAAGAGCACGGTCGATACCATACAAGCCAAGACGACGTCTATCATGGGTACTGCCGAAGATGCGAGCGTGGAAATGGCCAAAAAAGTCGGGTCGGCGAGCGCCGCGATCTCTCTGATTCTCATCGGATTTAAGCTCTACACCGCCTTTAAAGGCATGCGGCACCATGAAAATCCGATCGAAAAGAAATAGTCCCCATCGCTTTCACAAATGAAAAAGACCGAACATCCATTACGGGTGTTCGGTCTTTTTCTTATCTAATCGGCTGAGATTACTCCGCCATTGTTCGCCATTCACGGAACCACTTCAGACATAGTCGGCTTTCCCAGTGTGCGCCTCGGGTTTCGCCAGTTTCCATGTCTTCCTGGCAGCGTTTGTCGGCCAACCTTGCCTGTCTGAGCGCCATATCCATCATGTCATGACGAATGGTTCGCTCTTCCTGCTCGGTGATCTCATCAATCGGAAGTTCGACGGGACGATCCATCTCAGTCTCCTTAAGTGCAGGGTTTATTTACTTCTTACGCATGCGACATCTGTACAATCTCTAGCCGAGGCGTTAGCTCCACGGGTCAGATTAACTCTTCGCGTGGAACTTTACGCACTCGTCACAACCACAGTCGTAGTGTCGACAGTAGACCAGATCCTCCGGCTTACAGTTTGAAACGGGCTTTCCCGCCCGGGTCATCTTCCATACTCTCGTATTCGGGCAACCATCATTTATATCAAACTGGCAACCTTCGCAAACGGTCTTGTGCCGCGCTGCGTCCAGGTTCTGCTCGCCGACTCTCGTCTGGCAGACCGGTATTCTAAGCACCGGTACCTCAAGCGGTCGACCCTCTCGTAAGAATGATCTCCCCTCGTGGCGAGCAAGCATATTTAATTGATTTGCAAACAATTATGTTTACCTTCCGTCACCTACCCAAATTAACAGAAAACCCCGCGCCAAACGGAAGAGTTGGCACGGGGCGAAAGGATAAAATTCCTTCGCCGCTACGGAGCGTTGTTCCCTCCGAATTGTACCAAAACAGTTCCGCGTGAAATCGCAAGACCACTCGAAGGCATAAATTGCCCCGCGGTCAAACTTTTACACATCTGACGCCAGTTTGTTCTGCTCAAATGTTTCAAGGTGAGCGGTCCTTTCATTAATATGTGACTATTATACAGCAGGTTTGCCCGTGCGTCAAGGAGAAATATGGAGTACGCTGATATGTATTTGCAAATTTGATGAACGCAATTCCACTGGCGCTTGTCTTGACAAATGCATGTAATCCCATTAAACTTGCAAACAAGTATGAGCAATACCGTTTGACCCAGCAAAGTGCCGGGCAGAATCGTGATAGGAGAAACCATGAGCGAATTAACGAGGCGTGAAATGTTGGCCCGAACTGGCGCTGCCGGAGTTGGGATTGCTGCTGGAATCGCCATGGGCGAGGGATCGGCGTCTGCATCCCCCCTTGAAGCGAAAGTGCCGATAGTCACCCTGGGTCGAACGGGTCGCAAGGTCTCCAAACTCGGATTTGGCGGATCGTGGGACATCGAGCCGAGCGTCCTTGCGGCCGGTGTTGCCGAGGGAATCAACTATTATGATAATGCGGAGAGCTACAAGGGCGGCCAGTGTGAGCGGCTCATGGGACAGTTCATCAAAGACAACGTGAAGCGCGCCGACATCTACCTGGTCTCCAAAACGCACAACCATCATCAGCTTGAACAGCGATTGGATGGATGCCTGAAGCGACTGGGTGTGGACTATGTGGACGTCTTCTACCTCCACCAGGTCGATACTCCCGAGATTCTCGGTACGCAGGAGATCAAGGAAGCCACCGAGCGAATCCG
>JBDUAM010000411.1:0-5921 GCA_040004655.1 Chthonomonadales bacterium
CATTGATTTCAGTGAATCGGGATTGAAATTAGCCTCAAAGTCGATTACCTCTGGTGCTTCAATATTCGTGCCTATCTGAACCATGATTTCGGACGACGTCGACTTATTCGCTGGAGGGTCCGGTCGGCAAATAAAAATGTCTTCAGGGCCAACATTTATTATAAGGCCGTAATACCGAACTGCATTCCGAATTGCTCCTTCGGCAATACCACAATCACTACTCCCTAAGCAATAATCAACGATGCTAATCAAGGCAGATTTGCCGGTCTTGGAATCACCGGTAATAATATTCACCTCACCCGTTCGAAATTCTATGATTTGGATATCTTGATTGCGACCGTATAGAATTATTCGTTTTATTTGCATCATGGTGCAACTCCCCAGAGCGAGAATATAGTCGACGTACTGCCGGATTCCGCAAACCAAACTCCGATATTGCGAGCCGCCTTTGCATATTCGGCAATGGTAGTACCAGAAGCATTTATTGTCGAGAGCTTGTCAATGCTAGTTTCGATGCCATTATTTGACACCATTAGAACTTCCCGCGAGACGCCAAAGAGTAGCGCTTCCCGTGTGAACGGTAAGAGTGATTGAGCGCGTTTTGCAAAGTCTGCTGTGATTATTCTGTTACTCAACAGCCAACTATTCAAATTGGACTTGGTAGACTTTGGTAGGGCACGCCTTGTATCGCCATGTAATACGATAGGTAAGCATAGGAACGCGAGTGCCAGGGGCATAGGTTCGTTTTTACGTGTTCTATAACCCAATACACAACTTGCCAATATAGCTGCGCAAAACGCAGGGTTTAAGAGGTACTTGACCTCTCGGGGTCGATCAACCCAGTTGGTCACTTTGTTGCGCTTTCTAATACCCGATTTAGTCGGTAAGCAAATTCTGGATGCCAACCGATTTTGAGATCATTAGATAAGATATGAAGATTACCGCGCACCACATAGGCTTCCGTGCACTCTGGCTTAATATAGAGCTCAGGAACATCGTTTGCCCATTTCAATATTTGTCGCCCGCGTTGGATCATTTCTTCATCAGAGGCTCCTGAGCCAAGTTCATCAAGCATCCAATTAAATTCTCTTTCCCAAGCCTCTTGGAGGTCCAATTCGTACTCCTCAAGATCGGTGATGTATAACAAACTGTCGCTTATCCAGCGATGTCGTTGCGTAAACGCCCGGTAATAGTCCTTGATCGCGTCAACAATTTGATTGTTTGCTCCTACTAGACGCATTTGCTCTACGAATTTCATTGCAAGGAATTCATCCTTTTGATCTTCTGGCGGTATCAAAGTTCGGAAATCGATCGGCAAGTTCTCCGCACCAAACTCATCCCGTAGTTCATCGATTTTTTTGTCAATTGCAAAAAGTGGGATTTGATGATTAGGTTTTGATGTGAGGCAATTAATGACTGTATTGAACCACCAGCCTTCAAGTCTTTCGATAAGTAACGCGTTTCGAGTCTTGGGCGCAGCATACCGGAGTTGCTCCTCAAGTTTTTTTCTCAATTCGTCTACTCTCAATTGGTTGTCAGCGAGGTAAAACGAGTTTAGGAGACTTTGTTGCAATTTCTCGTCCAAACTCAGAAATGCTTGAAAGGAGGGCTCGAGGTCTTTACTCGTCGAGCGGTCAATGGCATCAAGTAGCATAATGCGCGCCGTAACAGGGTCCCTATCAGATTTCGATAGCAGTGACGCAGCACACCCAGACTTAGCGGCGGAGGTTGTAGCCAAGATAAATAAGCAACTGTTTGGGTCCAACTCCTTGGTGGCAATTCCGATTGACCATATCCTCAATGATTTCCAAAGGTCTGGACTGAGATCAGTAATCTCCGCAGATTCTTCTTGATGGTGTTTGGTCTGAACTACCGTTTTTTGTCCGTCCACGGTCTCAAATGCTACGTCATCCAATAATTCAATAGAAACGGAATGGTCTGGTGCGACAATGTTTCGGTCTATAGCGAGTGAGAGGGCATACCTAAATTGGTAGACGTAACCAAGTAGTGAGTCAGTCGCCGAGAATTGACTTAAGTTCATTAGTAGCTGTGTCCCTGCCCACACCTAAATGTGACGATTCCTACTTTTACAATACTTCGAAGGTTTCTGGAAGATTGGAACGGCCTCAGATATCTTCGTTTTGATTATTACGTTAATGCTTCATGGCCCAACCTCGCGCTTTCAATCAGAATAGCTGTGCGATAAAGCCGTATTAACTATTTAACATGGCTTTACCTCCTACTTGTACAATTCTGAGCAATGCAAGCTATGCTTAAAACTGTACAACCGATTGGTACACCAGGCAGTTTACGCAAAATAGCGATAATCGCTAAAACCGTACTGCTGTTAAATCTCGGTGTCTGGCTGAGGCGGATTACCCTTACCGCCCTTCCTGGGGAAGAGTTTGATTCGTGGCAGCCGGAACCCGCGCTTGTGACCCGTCATGGCGTTGAATCGGGCTAAATTTGCTATGCCTAAAAGCTCGGCGCCTCCGGCCTTGTCATCGTCCATCGCGCCGAGGGCAATTCTCGCGTCCTCAAAAATCGTCTTCTCGTAACCTGCCAGCACAACCCATCGACCCACGGCCTGCGGGGAGTGCGTGTTGGGTCCACCGGAGCCATTTACGGTGTCAGCAAACTCTCCTTCGCCCCGGTGGATGTGATTGGTCCAGGTGAGGCCAAAGGCGTGCATATCCGTGTCCTTCAACACAATGTGGGCAGCCTTGCAGCGCACCGCAAACTCAATGTTGATGGCCGCGTGAGAGATGTCCTCGCTTCCTGAGGAAGTGCGGTCAGGCTTGGGCCAGTAGGACCAGTCATAAGATCCGTCGGCGTTCTTGCGGACCCGATTCATCATGAATTTTGCCAGTTGGGTGGCTCGGTCTTTGTACGTATGGTCGCGCGTGATGAGGTAGAGCTCGACCATCACGGACCCCAGCGCATTCTGCTGGTTAAGCGGCAGTAGTCCGACTTCTTGATCTAAGTACGAGCCTTCGCCGACGCCAGGACCCGGTCGCCACTGCTTATCAAATACTCCAACGCACTCTTTGATCTTTGCGAGATACTCGTCGGCTTTTTTGGAATACTTCGCCTTCAGTTTCGCTTCTGCTTTGACAAGGCCCACAAAATCGACCGGGCCGAGACAGATCATTCCGGTGTGAACTGCCCAGACGTGCCATTTGCCTTTGGAATATTCCGAGGAACCCCAACCCGCCAGCTCTTGATTGGTGAACTGATCCTTCAGGTGTCGAACGTCATCGCGATTGGCGAGCACGCGGTCAAAATGGTCGACCAGTTTATCCAGGAAGTGCGTATCGCTGGTGGCGCGGTACATGGTGACGTAAGCGGACATAAGGTATGACTCACCCCAGGCGTAGCCGGAAGTGTTTCCAGGTCGATGGACGTACCCGAGTCCGCCGTTCAGTTGGTTGTCGAGCCGATCAAATCGCGCAACGAAGTCCTGCCCGGCAATTGCCGGACGCGCAAGCACGGGAACGAGAGCGACCAGAGCCAATCGTCCAGCAACGCGGATCAGATTATTAGGAGTGAACTTCATTAAGTTACTGGCAAAACCTTCCCGATAGGATCGGCATAGATTCCCGGAACAGAACCCGGAATAACTGTTGCTCCACAAGTTCGCGCATAAAACTCCGTTGGGCCCGCGCCGCCGATGATGCCGTATACATACCCGCGTTCGCGTAAAGCCCAGAGACTCGCCAACAACAGGACTGCGCCGATTCCCTGTCCGCGCTCTGATTCCAGCACGCCAGTCGGCCCGAAGAATCCGTTAGCTACGCACTCGATTGCCGCAAACCCGATGACCACGCCATCCTTCAACGCGATGAAAATCCCCGTCGGCTGAATGCAATATGCCGGAGCAACCTCATTCGCCCAGCCTTGCCCGAACTCATTATCAATAAACTCTCGCACAATACCCGCCTCGTAGGAGAGCGCCCGACGAATCACGATGCCCTTTGTACGCAAATCGGCGATCATCGGTTTCACTTCGGGCAATTTGAGAAGTTGGACAAGCATATCGGGCATGAGTTACTCCGGGATTGCGGTAATTTGTTAAATGAGAAAGGAAGTACTGCCTGATTAATTCGACTTACCAGGGTTCAAGTCCTCTGATTGGTCGACCTTGACCAGCAGGCGAACTCCGTTCAAAATAGTGTATCACGTACGTAAGAGGTCCAAATGAAATCGTTCCGAATATCCTGTTTCGCAATATCACTCCTGGGCTTGGCCAGCTATTGTTTTGCTCAGGATTCCATTGAATCACAGGTTGAAAAGTTGCTGGCGAATCCCGGGCTAAAAGGTGGAATTCAGGGGATTGTGATCGAGTCGCTCAAGACTGGTAAGGTGCTCTGCGAGCATAATCCTGATCTCCATTTTGTGCCTGCTTCCAACAACAAGCTCCTGACGGCCACCGCGACTCTTGCGCTACTCGGACCCGAATACGCCTATCACACCAGGTTGCTCGCGGCGAAGCCGATCTCAGACGGCAAAATCGATGGCGACCTCTATCTCAAGGGTAGCGGCGACCCAATTCTCTTATTCGCTGATATTGATGGGCTTGCCGAGAAGCTGAAAGCTCTCGGGGTGAAGTCGATAAGTGGCAACATAGTTGCCGACAGCTCGCGGTTTGATAATAAGGTTTACGGTTTTGGCTGGGAGTGGGATGACATGCCATTCTACTATTCCGCACAGGTCTCCGGGCTCAACCTTAACGAGAACATGGCGACCATCACCGTGACGCCCGGCAAGAAAGTAGGGGACTCAGTGAAGACAGTGGTCGCACCTCTGCCGGACGAATTTGAAGTGATCAACAAGGGGACTACGGGGGTAAAGGGTTCACCCGATTCCATCGCGGTGACGCGCGTGCTCGGAAAGAACTTGCTGGTAATCACCGGTTCCGTGGCGGTGGATAAGAAACAAGATAAGAAGTCGACGATCAGCATCACAGTTGAGGATCCGCCACTCTACGCAGCGTCATATCTGGCGCTCAAATTGAAACAGGCTGGAATTCGCTGCAAGAAAGTTGTAGAGGGTATCGCGCCGGAGAACGCTGAGTTATTGGCAGAGACGGTCAGTCCGCCGCTGTCGGTTGTTCTTGCGCGAATGAACAAGCCGAGTGACAACCTCATCGCCGAATGCATGTTAAAGACGCTGGGAGCCGAAATGGGGTCGAAGCACATTGGTTCGACGGAGATTGGGCGTGATGCTTCAATGGCGTGGTACAAAGCTCATGGGGTCGATACTGGCGCAATCCACATGGTCGATGGGTCCGGGTTGTCCAGACACAATCTTGTTTCGCCGCGAGCCTATTGCCAGATGCTAAAGGCCGCCTACAAGCTACCCACATTCAAAACGCTCTATGATTCGCTGCCGATAGTCGGTGTGGATGGAACGGCGAAGAATCGGTTGAAGGGGACGTTGGCGCAGGGGAACAGTCACATCAAGGATGGCTATGTGCAGTTTGCCAGCAGCCTATCGGGGTACGTCAAGAATCGGAATGGGGAGGAGTTGGTTTTTGTGATGTTTATGAACAACCACACAACATCAAACTCTGTGCCGACAGCTGTGCAAGACGCGATATTGAGGCTGCTGTCGGAGAGCAAGTCAGAGCCATAGACAAAAATATGGCGAAGGCCACTGGAGGGAGTAGACCTTCGCCAATGGGAAATCAGGGCTATCTAATTTCCCGGTTCGAGATCGCTATATCCGCCTGAGCGATCGTCCATCTTTTTGGTCTTCAGGTCGTCGCGAAGCTGCTTGACTTCATCCCTGATTTTGCGAAGCTCTTCAACTTCTGAGCCAGATGCTGCTGAGGACGGTGCATAGTATGTGCGAGCCAATCGCGGAGCAGTCATCGTCGTATATCCGGCAGTGGCTCCAGGGGCAATAACAGCCCGAGTGTT
>JBDUAM010000168.1:0-1785 GCA_040004655.1 Chthonomonadales bacterium
GCGGAGGCTGGCACCGGTATAGCACGGATGCGTTGTGGCGGGTTCCGCACTTTGAGAAGATGATCTATGACAACGCAATGCTGGCTCGAGCATATGCAGACGCGGGGGCGTTGACCGGAACTTCTGAATACAGGCAAAATGCAGTAGAGACTCTCGACTGGGCGATTCGCGAAATGCGTGGTCCGGAAGGCGGATTCTACTCATCACTTGATGCCGACAGCGCTGGCGAAGAGGGAAAGTTCTACGTCTGGACCTTGAAGGAGTTGAATGACGTTCTGGGTCCGGTGGATGCGAAAATCTTTGCTATGGTTTACAACGTCAAGGCTGAAGGCAATTTTAGGGCGCAACCGAATGTTCCAATGAATGGGCAGAACATTTTCTACAAGTCATTTAATGGACGTGAGTATGTTAAAACCAAGTGGGGTAGCATCCCAAACATTGGCGCAAAACTCGCGGCGATGCGGACCAAACTGCATGCAGCGAGAGCCAAACGAGTTCGACCCACGCTGGACGACAAACGCCTGACCGCCTGGAACGCCCTGATGATCGGCAGTCTGGCACATTGCAGTGTCGTTTTGCGTGAACCGAAGTACTTGAAGGCAGCGATTGGTACGGCAGAATTCGTGATGAAAAGCTTGCGGAAAGATGGCAAACTACTTCGCAGGTGGCGACCCGGTTCCGAAAACAGCGTACCGATTGATGGGTATCTGGAAGATTATGCTTATCTCACCTCAGCGTTCCTCGACCTTCATGCTGCCGACCCGTCTGGCAAATGGCTGACAGAGGCAAAAGCTACGGCAGATCAGATGATCAAGTTGTTTGCAGCGCCGGGCGGGGGATTCTTTGATGGACCCGAAGGCGCAGAATTGATTCTCTTCCGCGCACGAACGCCATTTGATCAGGCTCTTCCATCACCCAATGGAGTTGCTGCGCAGGCATTGATTCGACTCGGCAATTTGACCGGAAACAAGAGTTACAAAGATGCTGGAATTGGCGTGCTGAAGGCGTTTGGCCTGGCGATAACCCGTGCGCCGCGCGCCACGGAAACGATGGTGGAAGCATGTGCCATGGTCCGCGCTCCAGGGGCATCGGCGGCCACAGTGAAGTCTGTGGTCCGAGGGCCGGTTAGCGCTTCCGCAACCCTGAAGACTGTCAACGGTAAGCGGACTATTGAAGTCAAGATCACTGTCGAACCCGGGTACCACATCCAATCCAACGCACCAAAGGACCCCGACCTGATCGCAACGGCCGTTCGTGCCACTGGTCCAAAGGGTGCAGTATTCGGCGTTCCCGTATTCCCAAAGGCAAAAGCAATGGCGCTTGGGTTTAGCAAAGACCTGGTCTCCATTTTTGAGGGTGTAGTGGTGATCCCGATAGAAGTGAAGGCTGGCGCAGGCAAGTTCAAGGTCGAGTTGCAGTGGCAGGCTTGCGACGATAAAACTTGCCTCGCTCCAGTAACTGTCGTGCTGGACGTGGAATAACAACGCATGTCCATTGAATGCCTGATAGATCGAACGAACAACCTGTCAGACCCAGCCGATCTCTATACCGTTCTCGATCTGCCGACTGGATCAACAGATAGACCTTATACCGTTGTGAACATGGTCTCAACGGTCGATGGGAAGATCTTGATCGGATCCATTGGAAGCAACGCCGCCGGGCTCGGGAGTCCCACGGACCAGCTGCTGATGCGCCGAATACAATTGAATGTCGACTGCGCAATCCTCGGAGCTGGCACGTTGCGACCCGGCAACGTGGTTTATCGAAAGGAGATGCGTAGAGCTG
>JBDUAM010000170.1:0-1782 GCA_040004655.1 Chthonomonadales bacterium
CGGTTACAGTCGGAGCCAATGGATTAAGAAGCTTATAGTTCTTCCAAGGCTGCTGTTATAAGGATGCCTCAAAGGTCAGTGCCACCAATGCCATTCAACTACATAGCCAATTTCCCAATTCCAGAAGGCGTGCTACCGATTCAGCTTCGAATGCTCTTGGAACCTGTTGGCAACTCTCCTCAACAGCAGGTGGAGGTTACGAGTCGCTATGATTTCGACAGGCACGGGCCAAACCGCGAGTATGTCCACATGATCATGGCTGTAGTGGCGGACGACGGGCCAGTGGTCACGCCCTCGCTGAAGGAGTCGGGCCACGGCGTAGTCTCGTATTCTGTTCCCTTCGCTGACGAAAAGGGCAGCTCCAAAAACTATGTGCCTTCTATTTCTGGCAACGACTACATCGTCGCTTCTTGGGGCAATGGTAGCTTTTACACTTACAATCTTTCCGAAAAAGTCTGGATGGCACTAGGACTCTCGCCGCGATGTGTCGGAAACGACAATCAGCGAATTGTTTACGATGACCTATCGCTTCCAGAGTTTGGCGTTGCCGAGGGTGAAGTTTCTACCGAATTCTACTGGTCGCCCAAACGTGACGTGAGCTGGAAAATGTCGAACGAGTATCTGCGCAAATATCTTTGGATGCGTAGTGCTTGGGGGGTGCGTGTTTTCTTCTACGAAAAACTTCTGCCAGATACCCCCCAACTTCGCAACCTAATGAACGGGCAAGTGCATGTTTTGCTGAAGCAGCAAAATTGTTGGTATGAACTCGACATCCGGGAGCACGGAGACAAGCTCCTGATTCAGGTCTGGGCAACTGTGAAGTCTGTATCACCCGAACTCTGCCAGGAGCAGAGCGCCAATGGCATTGCTTGGCCAGACGTTGATGGACTAATGACCCACGATCGCGCGGATGCCCTTTTAGATATCACGCCCGTCTTTCTCGATGACAAGTTTCTGCAACGCTATGAACAAAATGATTTTTATGAAGCAACCCCCGTGAACGTCCATGGTGCATGGAAATGCAGCCCGCAATATAGAGGTCAGTGGGGATTCACAGGATGCGAACGGATCGGTCGTAACCTGATTCGTGTGCCAATGAGGGAACTGTATAAACCAAAGCCGGATAGAGAAATCCTTCACGCACACACCTTTGCAAAGGCAGCGGTCGATATCTCACATATAGATTTACAAGAAGAGCACATAGTAGCCAAAACACAACGTCTTCTCGATCAACTGCTGATATTGGGCGACACGCTATCTGCGCTAGCCGCTTGTGTCGGAATCCACAAACCTGCCCTTGAACTGGTTGACCTCTCCCGGATTGAACTCCACGCCAATGGTTGGGCCGCGTATCCCCGCCTCTCCCGGCTAGCACAGGTTGCGCCGCTGGAAATGAGCCAACAAGCGTTTCTGTCCCGATGCAAAAGTCTACACGAAATTTGGCAACGCGTACCAAGTGGGTTTCTTAAATCCCTTTTGGAGAAAGCCGGTTGCCCGCGCGCATCCGTCAAGGAACTTGGAAGTCTGAGACTTCTACAAGGGCTTCTGAATATCGCCACCCACCTGAATGTCAATGAGGAGTCCAGTGACGCCTTCCAGAACGACACGGAACCTGAAAGATGGAATGAAAAGAATGCCTCGATGGCATCACTCTTTCTTAACAACGATCTAAGGATTGCGGACGCGCATGAAACCGTGGAAGAGTGTTTAGTGACACTACAAAATCTTGGTTTTGATATTGCCAATATTAATCAAGGGTATGGTCGCGCACTGGATTTCGTT
>JBDUAM010000492.1:0-5886 GCA_040004655.1 Chthonomonadales bacterium
CATATATACCTTGTCGCACGGGAGTACCATGAGTTCGGTAGTTAGAGTTATTGCCGTTGGATTGGCTGTCACCGTACCGCTTGCAGTGAGTGGCATGATCGGTGTCGCGCAAACGTCTGCCATAAAGATCACTCCTGAACAGACCGCTTTCTTCGAGTCGAAAGTGCGTCCTCTTCTGCTTACATCCTGCACAAATTGCCACAACAAAGATAACGCACAGGGTGGACTAAAACTCGACTCTGCTATTCCTCTGGCTAAGGCCGCCGAAGTCGTTCGCCGAGTAAAGGGCGAAGGCGGAAAACCCAAAATGCCTCAGGGTGGACAACTCGCTCCTGATAAGATCGCCTTACTCGAAGAGTGGGTGAAATCAGGCGCACCATGGCCATCCACGGTCGTTAAGTCCGGTCCAAGCCTCATGGAACGCGGAAAGACCCACTGGGCATTTCAGCCGATCCTGCGCCCGGCAACTCCTAAAGTCCACGACAAGAGTTGGGTCCGAAATCCTATCGACAGCTTTGTTCTTGCACGCCTCGAAAAGGCAGGCATGAAACCCAATCCTTCCGCTTCGCGATACGAACTCATTCGCCGGGTATCGTATGATCTGATTGGCCTGCCGCCAACTCCAGATGAAGTGAATGATTTTGTAAATGATAAATCACCAAACGCTTATGAGAAACTTGTAGATCGACTTCTTGCCTCCCCGCATTATGGTGAGAAGTGGGCTCGGCACTGGCTCGACCTTGTACGATACGCCGAAACAAATTCTTACGAACGAGATAACCCAAAGCCCTACGTTTACAAATATCGCGACTACTGTGTTCGCGCCTTTAATAACGACAAGGGTTACGACCAATTTGTCAAAGAGCAACTTGCCGGCGACGAGATGTCGAATTCTACCGGAGATGCCGCTGTAGCAACCGGTTACTATCGACTTGGAATCTGGGACGACGAACCTGCCGACAAATTGCAGGCAGCTATGGATGACCTCGACGACTTGATTGCCACGACCAGTCAGGCATTCCTTGGACTGACCATGGATTGCGCCCGGTGTCATGACCACAAACTCGATCCGATCCCACAGAAGGACTATTACAAACTTCAGGCGATCTTTGGAAACATAAATCGGTATAAGAATGGCGGTCCGACGGACGAAGCTCGTTACTATCCCAATGAAGAAGCCCGCACAGAATACGAACACAAAACGAAAGAACTGGCAGACAAGCGGCTGGCTTTCAAACCAATACTTGATGAATTAGAAGGATCCCTAAAGAAACTTGGGCCAGCATACTACAATCCGTCGGATGTTTCAGACGTCTCGTATAGTTACTACGAGCGCGATTGGAAGCGCATTCCTGATTTCGAAAACGAACCCGTTATCGCAACAGGTAAGCTCGAACCGGGTTTGGTTTCCCTGAAACCACGTCAACGAAACGAGGAGTTCTCCCTGAGCTACAACGGCCAGATCAATGTGCCAAAAGACGGCGACTATGAGATCTGGTTCAAAGCTGAAGGAGGGTATCGATTTGGATTTGAGGGAATGCAGCTTGAGAACTTTGCCTCGGACGGCAAAGCGACTGAACACTTCGCCAAAAAGCATCTAACCGCAGGTAAAAAGGGCTTCTCACTCATTTTCAATCAACGCCAACATCAGCACGGCTTCGAGATCTCATGGAGCGGACCAGATTTCAAACGGCGCCCGCTCTCCTCGCTGGATAGCTGCTGAGAAGATTCTCTACAAGATTTGATAGGGCCAGAGGGAAAGGCTGCGTTAGGCGATGCAGCGTTCCAAAAGTTTTCTACAGCGATCAATGAAATGGCCGCGCTGGAAAAGCAAGCCCCTAAAACGGATAAGGTGCTATGTGTAACAGAAGACGGTCCAAAACCGAAAGACACATTCATCCTTCTCCGCGGCGTCCCCACTGCTAAAGGTGATAAGGTGGAAGGTGGATTCCCTGTCTGCATAAGCCCAGGTGAACCTCTCAAGCAGGTCCCTGCGCCAAACGGCAAGAGCACTGGTCAGCGAACACAGCTTGCCAACTGGATAGCTTCACCGGACAATCCGCTCGCACCGAGAGTTATCGTCAATCGAATCTGGCAGCACCACTTTGGTCGAGGAATTGTCAAAACTCCAAGTGACTTTGGACTAACTGGCTCCCCACCAACCCATCCGGAGTTGTTAGACTGGTTGGCGCGCGAATTTATATCAAAGGGTTGGAGCTTCAAAAAGCTGCATAAATTGATTCTAACCAGCAACACGTATAAACAATCATCTAAAGCGAATACCGCTAATCTTGCAAACGATCCTCAGAATGATCTGTTCTGGCGATTTGATATGCGACGCTTAACTGCTGAAGAAATTCGAGACAGCATGCTGGAAGTGTGTGGAAACATCAATCTCAAAATGTTTGGTCCGAGTGTATACCCGGAGATTTCTAAAGAGATTCTTGCCGCCCAGTCTCGCCCTGGAAAAGACTGGTTTACCGAAAGAATGTCAGCCGAAGACGTCTGTCGTAGAAGTATATACATAAACGTTAAACGTTCACTCGTTTATCCGATCCTGGCGAGTTTCGACCTACCGGAAACCGATCGACCAAGCGCCATGCGATTTGCATCGACTCAGCCGACCCAGGCCCTTGCTTTGATGAATGGTCCTCTGTTCACCAAACAGGCGGACATCTTAAGGGCCAGAGTTGCGAAAGAAGTGGGAACGGAGCCGCATGTTTTCTCCCGACGACTTTTCAATCTTGTCATGCAGCGACCACCTACACAGAAGGAGATTCTTGAAGGTGTAATCCTGTATAACAAACTCATGGCGCGGGGAGCAACTTCTGAAATCGCGCTCAGGTACGTTTGCCTGATGGCGCTCAACCTGGACGAGTTCATATATCTGGACTGAGAAGATACTTTCATCAGTTATCAGGGTAGAGTAGAATTATTAGAGTCAAACGGAGGCTACTGCCATTAGCGGACTATGTAAAAAAACGAGAAGAGAATTTCTGTGGGAAACGGGAGCCGGATTTACAGGGCTCGCCATGACCGGAATGCTGGCGGGTGACGGGTTCTTTAATGCCGCCAAAGCATCAGATACGGCCGCCAACCCGCTCTATCCCAAACCGCCGATGGAAGATGGCAAAGCCAAGAGCGTCATCTTTCTTTTCATGTATGGGGGCCCTAGCCAACTTGACACTTTTGACTACAAGCCTCACCTCTTTGGCCGCGATGGACAGACCATTACCGTCCGCTCGTTTCGCGAAGGCAATAAGCCCAAAGAGTTGAAACTCATGGAGCCCCGCTGGAAGTTCAAACCTTACGGCCAGTGCGGCAAACAGATTTCTGACCTCTATCCGCATGTCGGCTCGTGCGCTGATGATATCGCTTTCATTCATTCCATGTATTCCGATGCCCCTGTCCATGGCTCAGCGATGATCCAGATGAACACTGGCAAGGTCCTCAGTGGCAGCCCCTCCCTGGGCTCCTGGGTCAATTACGGGCTGGGTTCTGTCAATCAGGACCTTCCGGGATTCGTCGTGATGATGGACAACACCGGAGGTCCGATCTCCGGCGCCAAGAACTGGTCATCTGGGTACATGCCTGCAGCTTATCAGGGAACCGTTCTACGTGCCGCTGGAGACCCAATTCTGGACCTTTCTCGACCAGAAGGCATGACTCCTGAAATGCAGCGTGAAATGCTCGATTCTCTGGCACACATGAATGAAGGACATCGAGAAATTCGACAAGATAACTCCAACCTCTCTGCTCGAATGGCCAGCTACGAACTTGCGTACAAAATGCAGAGTCATGCACCTGAAGCAGTAGACATTGCCAATGAACCTGCACATATCAAAGACATGTACGGACTCGATCGAGAAGAGACCAAAGACTTTGGATACCGTTGTCTGCTCGCCCGTCGATTGGTGGAGCGTGGCGTTCGGTTCATTCAGCTCTACGCTGGTGGCGGCAACACCAATTTCCTCCACTTCTGGGATGCACATGGTGGACTCGTACCAAACCACAACCGAAACTGCCTGCGTACTGATAAGCCGATTGCTGGCCTTCTAAAGGACCTTAAACAGCGTGGACTGCTCGATTCGACTATGGTCGTCTGGGGTGGCGAGTTCGGTCGTACATCGCACGGTACAGGCGACGGTCGTGACCATAATGCTTACGGATACACGATGTGGATGGCCGGTGGCGGAATCAAGGGCGGCGTTTCAGCTGGCGAGACTGATGAACTCGGCATGGAAGCTGCTGTCGACCGGTATCACGTAAAAAACCTTCATGCGACAGTCCTGCATCAGATGGGGATTGATCCTAACAAGTTGAGTTACTTTTATAACGGGCTCAATCAAAAGCTTGTTGGAGTAGAACGAGTAGAACCAATTCAGAAGATTATGTCCTGACGCACACCTGTAAGTTTAGTAACCAACGACCCCTCCAATGAGGGGTCGTTGTCTTGAAAATCTGTTTAAACAAATTTAATATATTCGGTGCATCTATTTCGTTTTTCATGTTGTATAATGTCTACGTGTTTAATATCATACACGGAAATTTCGTGTATTCATTATTTCGAGGAGATACGTAATGCCTACCGTTCAGCAACTCGCCGCAGAACTTAACAGTGGAATCATTGATGGGTTAATAAAAAACGCACGCGCGGTACCCGCAGACAAACTTGCATGGAAGCCGCTCGATTTAGGTCGATCCGTTTTGAACCAGATTGCCGAATGTGCAGTCATCACCAAATGGGTTATCAAATTGATTGAAAGCCGAGACGTTCCGGAATTATCCAATGAAGGTTACGCAGATAGCGTAGCAGCCCTTGAAGACGTAAACGCGGCTGTTGCGGCCCTCGAATCTGCCAAGGTAGAACTGAAATCAGTGATTGAAACGTTCCCGTCTGAGCATCTAGATGATCAGGTCACCCTGCCGTTTTTCCCTGATCCAATGACATTTGCGGCAATCTTCTATATTCCGTACTGGAACAACACCTATCACATCGGACAGATTTGCTACATCCAAACCTTGCTCGGTGATACGACATCGCATTGATTCTTACTTTTGAAGCCTTCCGTCACGGTCGAAGGCTTCAACATTTCATTCTTCGCCTAAGGATTGTTTTGCGAGCTCCAAATCTGATTCGTTAACCATAATCTTTGCCCCTCCCCCGCCAGTTAATAGATATGGCAGCGCCCCGCCTGCGTCATCCACGGAAACAATGGAGTGGATACCGTCCATTTCCAACTGTGAGTGCGCCAACTCCGCTTCCGCACGAGATGAGAATGTGGCAACAACAACTAATTCAGACATTAATATCTCCAATTACTTCTTATTGACTCTATTCTGACACGTTGATCCACTATTGGCAGGGATTCCGGCAAGTATGTCGAAAAGTAATAGAGTAGTATCAACTCAACGTCGATTACAGGAAGGTCCAGATATGTCCTCACTATTCAGGCTCACGCTAGGCGCAGTTGTACTCTCGCTATTCGCCATACCCTCACTTGCTCAATCCACCATACCCGCGGAATACAAGACCTCAGGATTCTTCATTGGCTGCCAGGCGTGGACATGGAATCACTTCACCGTGGTTGAGGCCATTGAAAAAACGGCTGAAGTTGGCGGCAAAGTAATCGAATTCTATCCCGGCCAGGCATTCAGTAAGGATGAACCCAATGCCAAGTGGGATCACAACGCTACAGCAGAAATGATAAGCAAGGTTAAAGCATTACTGGACAAACACCATATTAAGGCTGTCAACTATGGTGTGGTCGGTATTCCAAAGGATGAGTCTGAAGCGAGAAAACTCTTTACCTTTGGAAAGGCAATTGGCCTACGTGCAATAACCACCGAGTCTGTCGATGCCATTGACACGATCGAAAAAATGGT
>JBDUAM010000291.1:0-5876 GCA_040004655.1 Chthonomonadales bacterium
TCGGGGAGTTTCATAAAAAAGAAAGTTGAAGTCTGAAAGCTGAAAGTTGAAGGGTGAAGTCAACGGCGGGCGAAAAATCTTTTGCCGCGGCAACGGCAACGTCAACGGCATAAACCCCCTCCAGCCTTCCCCTTTTGCAAAGGGGGAGGCTCAGGTTGTTGAGATGGCGTTGCATGGATATTGTATTGTGCTGGTTATTGTGTTAGAGTGGATTCATCTTTGATTCTGGTTTTTGGGGGATTCTCGGTTATGCGAATCTGGGTTCGGTTTGCTGGTGTTTTGGTGGCTGGTTTGTTAATTGGGTTTTCTTCGGGGTGTCGGGCTCAGCAGGCGGTGGCTTCGTGGCCATTTGTTTATCCTGACAATGCACTTCGGGCGGGGTCAATGTTGGATCTTCGGTATTTGAATGAGAAGGCATCTGGCGAGAATGGGTTTGTGAAGCTCAATGCCGACGGGAGTGGATTTGTGCTTGGAAATGGCTCCCCTGCGCGGTTCTGGGCGGTGGGGTCGGACGTGTATCGGGCGTCGGCGGAAGACATTGCTCGACACGTGAAGTTCCTGGCGAAGATGGGCGTCAACATGGTCCGGCTGCATACGCAGATTGCTCCGATAAATGGCACGTTGACGGACGTGAATGAGAAGGAGATCGACGGGATCTGGCGGATGGTGGCTGCCTGTAAGAAGGAGGGCATTTACGTCACGATTTCGCCATACTGGGCCAATGAGAAGGATGCATCGAAGTGGGGAATCGCCGGGTATCCGGGCAAGACCGATCTCTGGGGACTGCTCTTCTTCGACGAGACGTTGCAGCAGGGATACAAGGCGTGGGTGAAGGCGCTGTACAGTCGTGTGAATCCGCATTCGGGAGTTTCACTGGCAAAGGATCCGACGGTCGCGATTATTCAGGTGCAGAACGAGGACAGCCTCTTCTTCTGGACGATGCAGGGACTGAAGCCGGCTCAGCAGGAGAAGCTGGGCATGAAGTTTGGCACGTGGCTCACGAAGAAATACGGGTCGCTGTCGGCGGCTAAATCGGCTTGGGGCGGAACCCGGAATGACAAGGACGATTTTACGATGGGCAAAGTCGGTCTGTTTAATGTTTATTTTATGACGCAGCCACAATCCGGTGGAATGGCGGCTCGGGTATCAGACGAGACCCAGTTTTTTGCCGATACACAGTTCAAGTTTTACAAGGATATCGCGGCGTATTACCGGACGGACCTTGGGTGCAAACAGTTGATCAACGCGAGCAACTGGATTACGGCGGAGCCAATCCGATTAAACGACCTGGAGAGATGGACCTATACTGCTACCGACGTGCTTGCTGTGAATAAATACACCGGCGGCGTGCATACCGGCGAGAATAACGGTTGGCGGATCGACCCGGGGCATCACTACACGGCCGAGTCTTGCTTGCTAAATCCGCGGAATCTTCCCACGAATCTGAAGCAAGTTGTTGGTCGACCTATTCTCGTCACCGAGAGTACGTGGGTTTCGCCGGAGCCTTATCAATCGGAGGGTCCGATGCTTGTTGCGGCTTATTCGTCGCTGACAGGTGTGGATGCTTTCTACTGGTTTTCGGCGACCACTCCCGAATATGAGCGCGACCCCTATTTCAATTTTGTGAATATTAACGGCAATCACGCACTGTATAAATGGACGTGCTCGACGCCGACATTGATGGGTTCCTTCCCTGCCGCCGCCCTTATTTACAGGACGAATTGCGTTCAGAAGGGCAAGCCAGTTGTTCACGAGGAACGGAGTATGGCGCAGCTCTTTGGTCGTGAGATTCCGGCCATTGCTGAGGACAAGAGTTTTGATCCGAATAGGTATTCCGGCAACACGTTGGAAAAGAATGCAATTAAGGGCGGGGTCGATCCGCTGGCATTTCTGGTTGGTCCGGTGGAAGAGAAGTTTGACGGGAATCCGGCAAGTTCGTACGTCGGGGATTTGACGAAGTACATTGATCATTCGGCGAAGACGGTTCAGAGTGTAACGGGGGAAGTTTCGTTGAATTACGGCATTGGTACGTGCACGATTAATACCCCGAAGGCGCAGGGAGTGATCGGGTTTCTCTCGAAGACCGGGGAAATTCGACTTAAGGATTTCACGGTTCGGTCTGGCAACGAATATGCGTCGGTAGTCGCGGTGAGTATGGATGGGCTGCCCCTGGCGACATCGCGCAAAGTGTTGCTTCAGGTTGTGACGACTGCGCGTCCGACTGGTTGGAAGTCGACCGCGACGGATTTCAAGAGTGACGATGGCAAGCAGACTTTCCACGGGTACGTGATTGACAAGACAGGCACGATGCCGTGGCAAATGGTGAGTACAGATGCTTCCGTTACGCTCCACAATCCGTTTTTAAGGAAGATGACTATTCTGGATGCTGGCGGATTTCCGATCAAATCATTTGATCAGTTGTCGAGGTCTGACGGTCGACTGACGTTCAAAGTGCCGGCTGAGGCCATGTACATGGTTTTGGAATAAGTTCGGGTTTAATTTCCCAGCGGTTCCGTGTCACACTATCCGGTAACAGACGTTCAATTGGTGTTGGTACATACGGCGCATCCGGCATCGGACATCCGGCATCCAGCGGCGATGCCGCTGGCTACAATGGAGCCGCGCCTTTGGCGCTAATGTTCGACAGCCAATTTGTTCGCAATCATTAAATAAACGCTTTCCACGAAGGAGGTCCCTGTATTGGAACCTACCCAGAAGCTTGAGACAATCGTCACCGAATCGCCGGTCATACCGGCTCCAGAAGGTCCCGTATCTCCCACTGGTATTACCCTCAAGCAGTATCTGATACTTGTTGCGTCCGGCGCATTTGTCACCACCTTTGCGCAGCAACGCGTTTTGGGAAACCTGCCGACGACGCTTCTTTTAAAGGATCACCTTCACCTTCCGAAGGATCAGATAGCTTTCTTCTTCTTCTGGGCGACTTTTGCGTGGAGCATTAAACCGATCGCAGGCATCTTTACGGATGCATTCCCGATTTTTGGCACCCGTCGCCGACACTATATGCTGCTGGGCACCGGGATGGCGGGACTACTGTGGTTCGTCATGATGTTTTGCGACAACAGTTTTATCGCTCTGCTAATCGTTTCAGCATTCATGAATGGAGCGACCGTATTTGCCAGTACAGTGATGGGTGGGTTGATGGTTGAGGCCGGTCAGGTTTATAACGCGCCCGGGCGCATCTCTTCGTTAAGACAGTTCGTTCAGAGTGTTGCTGGAATTGGGGGTCCACTGGTTGGAGGATTCCTGGCAGGCAAGGCATTTGGCTGGCAAGCTACTACAGGAATTGCTGGCGGCGCAGCCATATCACTTTCCATTCTAACTTGGATGTATCTTCGAGAGAAACCCATATATCGCAATGGTTCACAGACCGAAGATGTACTTGACCGACCCGTATACCGGATACCAATATTCATGATCATTGGGCTTGCAACCGTTTTTGTATTAGCGACATATTTGTTTAGCATAAAGGAGGTACGGAGTGTCGGTATTTCACTGTATGCTCTCCTTGCAACGTTTGGGCTCATTCTAGGAATTGTCTTTGCACCTACTAGAAATAACGTCATTATCAAAGCGCAATGGCAGCTTGTAAGTATTCTTCAATCCAGAACGCTATGGATGGCAGTAACAATGCTCTTCCTTGTTTACACGGTTCCGGGTATGAATACTGCTCTCGTGTTTCAACAGACTGACGTCATTCACCTCAGCCCCACCATTATCGGGAGGTACACGTCTCTGGAAGGCGTACTCGGTGTAATTGGCGCTGGGCTTTACGCACTCTTCTGCAGAAAGCTCAATCTGCGCATTTTGCTAATTGGCGGGATCGGGATAAACGCGATAGTTACACTTGGCTTTTTGCTTTACAATGCTGGAACTGCGCCGTTTATCCATAGCGCTTCCGGGTTTGTGACGGTGATCTCGGAACTTGCATTGATGGACCTTGCTGTTCGGTCAACACCACGAGGATGCGAAGCTCTCGGGTTTGCCCTGATGATGAGTGTGAGAAACTTTGGTATTGCCGTTAGTGACATCATCGGAACTAAGATGATGGAACAATTCCATTTTTCATTCAATAAGCTCGTCGTGATCAACGCGTCTACAACGCTTCTGGTTCTTCTCTTTGTGCCATTCCTGCCGAGGCTGGTGATGTCACGAAAAGAGGGTGAGGTTTAGACTGCCGCTCTAAGTTGGTACAGTAAGCGGGTGGCTCGATTGAGCCAACCGTTTTGCCTTTTAGAACTGCTTACTCGGATTTTCCGGAGAGCGGAACACCGAGATCCACCAAAACATTTCTGGATGCAGCCGCGACCTTTTGAACTGCATCGTCAAAGGCGGGTTGGTTGGCATTGGATGGCTTCTGGAATCCGCTGATCTTGCGGATGTACTGCAATGCGGCGGCGACGATCTCTTCTTCTGAGACTACCACCTGGCCGCGCAGCTTCTTTATACTTCTACACATTGGCGTTAGTGATCTTCGATGTCGGAGAGGCCGAAGACCACTCCCAGTGAATCGGCGACTACGGCGCAACTTCCCGAGCCTTCAATTACCATTGGCCCCATGTAGACCTGTCCGCCGAGCTCCTTTAGTTTTGCGGTGGAGTCCCCTACGTCCGTGACGTGGAAATATGGTAACCAGTGCGGCGGAACATCGCCCCACTCGGGTTGAATCTTCATCATTCCGGCTTGTTTGTCGCCATCGTTTATCAGGTGAGTGTACATTCCATTGCCGTCTTCGCCTGGCATAGTGGACCAACCGAAGAGCGCTTTGTAGAATGCGAGCGCAGCCACCGGGTCGTGCGTATTGAGTTCAGACCAACTGGAAGAACCCGGCTCATTGATCACGCCGAAACCCTCATGGGACTTTGCCTGCCAGAGCGCGACGATTGCCTGTGTTGGGTCCTGAATCATGGACATTCGGCCGACTTCCATTACGTCGGCGGCGGGCATGATGACCGTTGCGCCAAGCTCGACTGCTTTGGCTGTCGACACGTCTACGGATGCGACGCGGACGTAACTCGTCCAGTGCGGAGGCGCGCCCGAGAAGGTGTCCTGGAACATTCCGCCAACGTCTCGGCCTTCCATTTGGAGCATCGAGTAGACCATTCCACCAGGGATGGGCACGTCTGTGATGGTCCAGCCGAACAGGCTGGTGTAGAATTCCTTTGATTTTGCGGCGTCCGGCGTATGCAGTTCCAGCCAGCAGAATCGCGCGGGTTTGAAGGTAGTTGTGTGCACGGGGGTGCCTCCGAAATGTAATTCCTGCCAAACAGGTGTAAATTAGTATACACATCCGCGAATCATTTGTCTACATCTTTTTTGCACTTTTTGAAATGTCATTCATTCATCTGTTATGAAACACAAGTGTAGCAAGAATTCCTGTGCCTTCTCGTTCGCAAACGCATCTAATGGAAGGTAGAATCCGTTATGATGGCGAAGTTTATCTTACGATCCAATATCCTCCACCGAAGGAGTTGCAGGCATGACTAATGAAGAAATGGCGAGGAATGCTCGCATCAGTCGTCGCGAAATGATTCGAAAGACGGGCGGCGTCATTGCCGGAATGACGATTGCCGGCTCCGCGCTGGCCTCAAATCCGGATGAGAAAATTATTCTTGGCACTGGAACGCACAAGTATGAATGGGTTCCGGACTGGTTGATGCCTCCGTCAGACCTTCTCTGGGGCGATACTCAGGGCGTGGCGATTGACGCCAAGAACAATATTTATATTTCCCACACGGTTCATCCGGACAGTAAGAGCAAGGATGCGATCGCGGTATTTGACGGCAAGGGAAACTTTATCCGGTCTTTTGGCTCACGATTTGCGGGCGGCGGACACGGGCTCGACCTTCGCAAGGAAG
>JBDUAM010000101.1:0-1772 GCA_040004655.1 Chthonomonadales bacterium
GTCGCCCGGTTTGCTTGAGGTAAGGATAATCCGTTCCAGAAGTGAGAGCGGTTTCTGAGTAGGATAGCCTAAGTACTCGTTACCGGAAGTCGGTGGAATATCCTGCCAGTCGTTCTGCAATGGCACCCCGGGCATCTCATCTAAATAGTTTTTCAGCCGCGGCATCCCGGTCTTCGAGAAATAGATTCGGCCTTCCTTTTCAAATTTGTCCATGTTCGCGCGCGAGTACGCCCAGAACCGACCTTTGTAGGGCAGAACCCCATGCCATTCGTAGGAGACATCGCCACCCGGCTTGGCAGCGGTCAGATCCGAAATCGAAAATCTTCGACCGGTCTCGGCCTCGATATGGCGATAATTATGCTTCGCGTACTCCACATCATAGGGAGCGTATTGCCAATTCCACTCCCAGTCTTTACCCTTCGTGTAAAAGAAAATCACATCTCTGATATTTCCATAAATCCGGCGACCTTGCTTCGCATCATTGTGGGCGCTTGAACGCTTCCAATTTATTTCGGACTTGAAATTCAGCTTTCCGAAAACTCCGTCCAGAATAACTCGGAGGTAGGCACTCGCTGTCGGGTCGCAGTGCAGGTAGAGGCTTCCATCGGGTTTCAATGTTCGATGGAGTTCGAGCAGACGGTTCGTCATCATCGTGAGATACGCCATCATATCGTTCACACCGAGGAAGCTTCTCAGGGCTTGTATCATCTCCGAGACAAGCGTATTCGGCCCTTTCACGATTTCCAGAAACTCCCGCTCGGCCTGTTCTCCCCAGTGCCACGAATCGAGAAACGCAGTGACTTGGGCATCGGAGACATGCCCCTTTGGCGACTTGAAAAAGGCGGAATAATCGCGGTTGGAATTGAACGGGGGATCCAGATAGATGAGATCGACAGATTCCTTCGCGATGTCTTCGCGGAGTATGTTGATGCAGTCGCCGAAGTAGAGTCTGTTCATGGTGCAAATTTACGCAGAAGAAACGATGGTGCGCAGTGCGCGGTTCGATGAATTTCCATCTTCGATTTGTACCCGATCCACAACTAGGAGGAAGCAGTATGGGCAGTACGGATTATGTTGAATCAGAAATGAAGAATTCCATTGCCGCGAAGCTCAACCCGGATCGATTTCCCATGGTATCGGGAGAATTCTGGTCCTGTCTTGGGGCGCTGCTCAATCAACGATTCACAGAGCCCCGGCTTGCCAGCATAACTTCGACAACGGATGGCTGGCTCCTTGGCCGAATCGAGGGTGACATTGGGTTCAACGAGAGTATCACTGATTATGCCAGCTTCGAGCGGGTTGTGCTCAAAATGGCGCAGGCTGCGAGGGATCTGAGCGAAGAGGACTGCGACTTTCTGGAAACCTTGCTTTGGCGGGTTAAGAGCGGCATAGAAACTACCAGCGGGATGACCGCCACCCAACTCTCCCACGAAGCCCTCACACAAAGTCGAAATTAGCGGATCAAGGCAACCCTGAGTCTATTCATATTGGTTCGTACTACATTGAGATTACCCTACTCAAGTTGTTTCAAAATACACAAATTAAATCCACCCACAAAGCCTAGCGGCTCGGTAGATATGATCCCACTACAGTAGACAATCTTGCGGTCATCTGGCGACCATTGGGGAAAAATCGAAACATAACCAAGTTTGCTCTTGGTTGGATCTAGATTCAACACCTTCTTCGCATGAGTCATTCGATCAATGATTCCCACCTCGGTTGGAGATGGGGCTGTGCCTCCTCCGAGAACCCCACTGGCGTAGTTGGAATAT
>JBDUAM010000042.1:0-1771 GCA_040004655.1 Chthonomonadales bacterium
GCGTCGGCGCCATGCGCAATAGCTTGAAGCTGGTTAGCGGACTTCACAGTTTTGGCAGCCAGCAGGGAGTTGATGTCAGGTGGGGATTTCGGTTTACTCATGCGTTGGAGTTCGGCGGGAGGGGGTTGGTTTCCTGCCGCGAGCGGTCTGTATTGATTCGGCCATTACTCGTTGAAGTTCCAACGCCAGGTGACACTTGATTCTAAGCCGAATATGGGGACGAGAATTTTGTTGATCTCCACGCCGTCGTGAAGACTCCATCTCTCTGTCTCGATCAAGTCAACAAACGGCTCTTCATTGTCTTCAATGTACTTTTCCCATCCAGATTCATCTCCCGACATCATCAGCCGATCTGCTTCTGTGTTGAACTCAATATATTTAACGATATGTTGTCGCAGCGAATCAACGGGATCAGAGAATGCAAGCACGTAATCGCCGAATACACCTGGAAAGTCGGATCCATGCTGTGTAATATTCGCGACCAGCACATCGTCAAAATAGAGTTGAAATTTCTTGTCGTCAGTTTCGTTCATGGATGCCTTATTTGGGAGTTTGCAAGCGACTTTCCATTCTCTGCCATGTACTGGGTGATCTCGGCCTCACTGATCCTGTTGCCGAGCGTAACGGAGACGAGGGGGCTGCCGTTGGGGCCAAAGATATGCATACACCGAAATTCTTTATTTTTCAGCGTGACATTACCAAAACCGAAGCTCCCGATCTTGTCCCATGCCCAGAACCTTATGTTCCAGGCGATTCCCGTCAACCTGTTGTTGTTGATGCCTTTATCCCAAAGGATCACACTGGAAGTCGGCAGATTCGAGATCAGCAGAGGAAGCACATATGTAAAGAAGACGGTCCCAATGATTGCCACTACGATGGATATTCCCCAGCCGGGCGGATTGATCCCAGCCGCAGGATCAGGCTTAGAGGTAAACCTGATCAGTAAAAGGGCCACAAAGATGAACGCGGCATATCCAATACGCTGTTTGTTCGGGACCGGTTGGGGCGATGAGTACGTGACAGGTTCCTGCCATTGCATGTTCTTCAACAATAGGCTCCGGACTAATCTAACCGAAAGCGCTGCTGGGTGCCATTGTCAAGCAACTCAAATCGACCGCCGGTCATGTTATTAATAATTCTGTGCCAGAAGCGGATTGCCCCTGTGTTTCGGGGGAGTTGAAAGACCTGCCACGTTCCGTCGTGCATCCTGAAGATCTGCCGCGCAGCCGCCGTGCCGACCCCTTGATTTCGAAACGGAGGAGCGACGTAGAAATCCACCAGTTCGTTATCCACACCAGACGAAATTTGTCGCCGATCCTGACAGACGAACGCGAATCCTGCCACCAGATCTTCTACGCGAATGATGTAGGTAATGCAGTCATCGCGAATCCACCAGTTGAACGTAACACACTCTTCGGTTGTCGTGACCATTTCCGCGCCGGGTGGTTTGCCGTCGACATAGAAAACAGGCAGTCCATATTCGTTGATGTGGATGTTGTCGTCATGGCCGCTCAGGTCCAGAAAGTAGGCGGTGAAGAGATTCTTTACCGCCAGCTTTTCTTGCTCATTGGCCTCTAAGACGTGCACATTCATGGAGTTAGCTTATGGCAGCTCGATTTAGCCGAGCGGCGCAACGTTGATCTCTGGTACCCCAACGGACTTACGATTGTAAGGGATATCGGCCCAATTGGAGGATAGCGTAAGGTCCTCAGAGAAGTCGAAGGCACGAAAGACGATGGTGAAATAGACCTTGTTGGAAAGATTATCCAGG
>JBDUAM010000528.1:0-1762 GCA_040004655.1 Chthonomonadales bacterium
GAATGCCTTTGTTTGCAAACAGCATGTCGGTGTCAATAAGTGTGTCCGTGTGGATATCGAACATCTTTACGCGCGGACCCAGTAGCTGTTCAAGGTCTTTATCTTTGGATACGATCCGAATTTCTACGTCCGGGTAATCACGCAGAACCCGCTCCACTACCGATGCAATGACGTCGTCCGCCTCAAGTCCACTCCGTTTGATGTTTGGGATTCCGAAGTATTCAAACATCTCAAAAATGCGCGGAATCTGAGAGATCAGATCATCTGGAGTTGGGTTGCGGGTGGCCTTGTAGTCGGCATAAAGTTCATCACGAAATGTGGGGCCGGGGGCATCTGACGCAACAATTACGTAATGTGGTTTGAAATCTTTGAAGAGCTTGATGAGCATTCCGGCAACTCCAAAGGTCGCCTGTGTGGGCTCACTGGTTACCGGGCTGTTCATGCCTCCTCGAATGGCGTAGAAGGCGCGAAAAATCTGGGCAAAGGCATCAATGATGTAGAGCGTTTCAGGCATGGTAGTGGCGGTCCTCAATATCGATCAGATAGTGATGACATTGTGGCACGGAGGGAACAAAAACGAAATCGGGGCTGATGGCAAGATCAGATGATCGTGCCAATCCGCCCCGAATAGATACCAAATTATGCGACTATTTCTTGACTGCAGTTACCACGATGGCTGGTGGCTTGTTTTTGCCAACGGGAGCCGTTCCAGACCATGTGGCTGCTACCGCTGCATCACCCTCTGCAAGTACAAGCGTCACGACAGCACCGGATGAGATGGCCGTCGAAAGTGCGCCACTGCCAGCGCCTTTGGAGATATCCACTACGTCGCGGTGAGATTCAGGTCGAGGTGCAGGTTTGTCGGTCTTGGCGCCTGCCGGCGTTGCTGGGGCGGGATTTGGGACGGGTGTAAAAGTGACTTGCCCGACCTGCGAACCGGCTAAAGTTTTTCCGGTTGGATTATACGGATACTTGAGACCAGTTGTAGCAGTCTTGGCGTCCGCCGAGAAGTAGACTTTCACATTGCCTGCGGCAGAGAATTTGGCGTTGCTCTGGCTTAGCTCTAACTTGACTCCTGTGACTTTGTACTTCCCCACACCGAATTTCTTGTCGAGTTCTGCCTTCAATACCGTGGTCTTAAATCGCAAAACGCCAAAACAGGCATACTTGTCTTTGGACTTGCCCTCCACGTTTAAATACTTGTCGCCATTCGCACCGGAGACTGGCCCGAGCGCGTTCACCGTAACCGCCGATTCGGCAGGTACGGACTGCGCACTGGCAGTGAAATGGCTGGCAACAAGCAATCCGACTATGGAGACGTATAGAGGTAGCGATTTCAATTCGATGGTTTCCTTATTGATCTCTCGGGAGTTAATGGACTTTCGAAAGGGATTGTTTATTGTGACTTATCATCGCCGAGAATGCGTTCTTCCCAGAGTTTCTGCAGGCGTTCCCATTTGCTGGCTCGAGCGGCGGGTGGCAGGTACCGCACGAACTCTTGTCCGTAGTTTGCATGCAGGATTCGGGTGTCAAGGATACAGACCAGTCCCTTATCCGTCTTGGTTCGGATGAGTCGACCAAAACCCTGTTTCAATTTGATCTGCGCCTGCGGAATGCTGAATTCGCGGAACCAGTCGCCACCGGCTTCTTTTATCCCGTCGACCCGCGCTCGCGTGATTGGGGAGTCTGGGACGGCAAACGGCAGTCGATCAATAATCACGCAACTCAGAGCGTCACCGGGGACATCGACGCCCCGATCGCG
>JBDUAM010000538.1:0-1761 GCA_040004655.1 Chthonomonadales bacterium
GATATGCAAGCCGCAGCCAATCCCCTCCACCATCCGGCTCACCATATGGCTTCACGCGAAAACCATCGCGATAGATTCGAATTCCTTGATTAAACCTAAGGAAATCCGAAATTTCTCTTGCCCTCAATGTCTTATTGGCCAATTCCGCATCTCGACGGACAAAGAAATAAAACTCCATCCGAACGGGACCACAATGGGGTTGAATCCCTTGCCGTTTAATAGCATCGGCCCAAAGAGTGGGCTTCATATGGAATTCAGTCTCATGGCGCTCCGAGGCCATGGTTATTTCAATTTGTCCAGCATGATCAAGCGTTGCAGTCACATGCCAGTTAGCAGCACCAAGCAGGGGCTCTTGAATTTGAACTCGTCCGTCCAACTCTGGAACGAGACCACCTGTTTGAATTTCAATAGCAAAATCGTTAGGCCCTTGAAAAGGCGAAGCTAGAAGCGCGAGCTCATTCCTCAGCTGGAGAATTGAGGCTTCATCCCATTGATCTTTCAAGCCGCGAAGGATCAAGCGAGTGCCGTGAGGAAAGTCCTCCCAAGACCCGTCTATGGGATCCCTACGAAGACTTGGAATGCTGTAGAGGTCGTGTTCTATCGCCTCAAGGCGGTTGTCATATGCTTCGTATTTCTCCCAGCGGACATCCAATCTGATGCCCTCAGTCGACCCAGATCGAATTGATTCGACCTCTGTTCGAGTACACAAACGATCCAAGCCAAGACGGCCAAGCCCCTTTTCCCCGGTGACAACTCGAGATTTTCCGGATGTCCTTTTGCGGTCAGTTTTATAGGAAGTCCCTATAACCATCCAGTAGTTCTTAAGGTCATCCATCGACATGCCGCAGCCGGTGTCTTCAATGACGAGCATGGCGTCAACCGTTCCGAGATGAGCGAAGCGTATACGCACAACTTCTGCATCAGCGTCATACGCGTTTTTAACGAGCTCGACGATAGCAGTGATCGAGCTCGAGATGCTTTCTCGACCGAGCTGAAGCGCGACTCTTGTACTGACGGAAAACGCGGCAGTCCCAACGTGAGTAGGTTTCGAGTCGTCCGCATTTGATTGCTCTGTCATATTGACCAGCTTAGGGGAATCGCGGAAACCGCACCGACTGTCAAATGCCTACAGCGGATCCGCTCATTTAGGTACAAGTTAACAGTTTCATTTTTTAGCTGTGCCATCAATTCCAGACAGCTCGCTAACTTTCCATCCTTGGGTAGGCAAACAATCAGATGATTCTCAACATAGACCTCTTTCGTACCGCCTACCACGGTAGCTACAGCTCGATACGGCTGTTCGGGTCGCGACGTCCTTCGAATTACAACAAAAGGTGCCATATACCCTGGGGCAAAATGTCGCCGACTTTCAGATATGTCTGCAGTAATTGTCCAAGGCTCAACGGATCTTGGATGAATATACGGCAGCTTTGCGCCGGTTTCTACATCTCTATGTGGAACGACCCGTCCTACATGAACATCAAAAAAATTCGACACGACTTTTTCGCTGCGCTTGGCGGCCTGCTTCCAAGGTACATCATTCGGCTTATCTGACACGCGTCGTGTCAGTCCAAGAACAAACACATCGATATCGGCAGTTTCATCAAAAATTCCATGCGGCTCAACAAGATTTATCGTTGCAGTTTTAGCAATCGCTTCCCGCCAATGTCCGGAAAATGTTCCAGAGCGCAGAACCTCTGGCAGTACCGCGAGAATTTGTACGCCATCCTTAACTTGCTTTAGCGCTTCAAACACAAATAC
>JBDUAM010000347.1:0-5837 GCA_040004655.1 Chthonomonadales bacterium
GATCACTTTTTGCGCGAGCAGTTCCCGCAGCTTGAACATGGCAGGAAAGAATCGACTCCACATGCCTTCCATCAGAAATAGGCGAGCGCCATGGGCGGCATCGATCAACTCCTCGGTCTCGCCAGCATTCATTGTGAACGGCTTTTCACAAAGCACCGGCTTGCTGTGGTTTAGCGCCAGCAACGTACACTCTTTGTGATGCGGATGGGGTGTTGCGACGTAAATGACATCGATATCGGGATCGGACACCAGCGCCTCGTAGCTGCCATGTGCGCGCTCGATGTTCAACTCTTTCGCAAAGGCGTTGGCTTTAGAAAGGTCGCGCGAACCAACCGCAACGACCACCATATCAGCGTTCACCTGAGCTCCCAGCGTAAACTTTTTGGCTATGTTCCCCGCCCCAAGAATTCCCCAACGGAGCGGCATTAGTTCTGGCATATTCAAGTCCTTCCGAGAACCCCTATGACATTGATTTATTAGTAAGTCAGGTTAGCATGAGGTTCGGCGTTGTGTCAACGAATTTTCGGCAAAATCATACCGACAAATTGCCTGCACTCTTTATCAATTTGTTTAAGGAATATCGAACTCTTCAGGCTTACGAACCTTTGTCTGCATTTTTCGGACATCGAGCAGGTCCTGAGCTCGTCCGGAAGCAATTTTCGCCTTGATAAGGTCAACTTTTGAAATGATCAACATTCTTGATTCACCAGCAGTGACTTCCACGCGGTTGTTCCATGCTTCGTTAAAGGATACACCGTCAATGGATAGAAGAATGTCTACTCAGAGCGGAGCCATGCCCATTGAAAAGAAGAAACCTTCTTGCTCAAAGTCCAATGGTGTCAAAGTACCTAGAGGTGCGCCAAACTCGGCTAGCGCTTTGTAGACGTTCTCTGCGTTATTACGATCTGTGTCGACCCAAAGGTCAAGGTCTTTGGTAAACCTTGGTTCTGAATAGTACATAACGGCGACACCGCCAACGACAAGGTATCTAATCCCGTATGCGTTGAAAAGACCCAACAGATCTTTGAAATTCGAGTTCACTGTCTGGCAGTCCTTTCATTTCATGGTAGAGTAATACCAGTTCCCAGGCAGCATCCAGCCGCGCTTCAAACGATTGAGCCTGCCAGAATGCAATGTCGAATTCTGAATTCATATCTTCGTGAATTCTTCCATATTGAGCCATGACTACCCGCTCCTGCCCAAGTGGTTCCGCAGTGTCTTCAATGGCTATTAGTTTAGTTTGTGATTTGCTCACAGTAAAATCCCTTGATAACACTTTCCACCGAACATGTCGACCTGAATTGCCAATCGCGATACAATCTAATTATGGCAGGTGCATGCAGTGAAATATGGTGGCAGATTGGACTATTTCGACTTCAAAATCCCCACTTTGACTCCCTCCAGCATCGTTGCGCCGATGGTCTCGCCATAGAACGACATGGTCGGTTCATACTTGCCGGCTTTGTACTGTTCCGCGGTGACAAGATAACCGAGCCAGCCGTTGGTTAGCGCGACAACTGCCGGATTCTTGATGCCTGCATCGCGGGCCATGGCTTTTGCGGCGAGGCCGACGGGTGCGGTTGGTTCGCCGGGGAAGCCCATCAGCGTCAGGTTACCAATTCGTACGAAACTCAATTCACAAGTGGTTGGCATGGAGTGATCCACGAGTTCCTTTACCTGGGCGGGCGTTGCGCGCATAGCGGCTCCTGCAAGAAGAAAGAACGGATGTGGCTTTCGCGGTGGAAGTTGCACGGTGTGTGTCCATCCGGATATGGCGACGTCGCTCTCGGGTGTTATGGAATTCAAAAGAGAAGTTGCAGCCTGCCCCAATTTGGTCGCGAAGGTGACGATCTTCTCCGCTGGCATACCGTCGTCCGAGCCGTTTGCGGACGCGTCGCCCTCGGCACCATTTAGGAAGAGAGCGACGGAACCGGGTTCCTTCGCTTCGAGCACACGGGCAAAACTCCCGGACCAATCGCCCGAGACTTCCATCATATTCGCCCCGAAGTAGACAGGGTGGGCGGCGTAATTCACCATGCACGCAATTGGCTTGTTGGTAGCGTCGACGATTCGCAAGGCGGTCATTTCGTCGTCCGTGATTTTCTCGCCGCGCCGATTTCGGTTCAGCCCAATTCCGCCCCGCTGCGCCGACCCGGCCTTTGCGGGTTGCAGTTTGGATGCTGCTTCGTTGATCGCCGCGCCGATCTGATCCGCCATCCAGTCCAAAAGTTTCGGGTTGAAAGTGGAGAGGTCGCCCGCTTTGCCCGTGTTCCCACTGTGAAGGGCAAGCGGATCTGGTGCAGAGTGCGTATGCGTTGCAGAAAGGAAGACGCAATCGGCAGGGACTTTGGACGCCCCAATACGTTGCAGAACGGCTGTCTTTACGTTTGCTGGCATAAAGCATAGGTCGAGAGAAACGATGGCCACGCGCGTCGATCCGTTTGCCAGGACCAGTGCTCGAGCGTAACAGGTGTCGTGCACACCAGTCGAGTTGTGACCTGTTCGCTCTTTTGCTACATATCCGCCCAACTGGTATTGAAAGAGCTTCTGATCCGGCGTGATCGAGGTCCGCGCGGCGCCGGCAAGCAGATCGGCGTGCGCTACTTGCAATGAGCAGAGTGCGAAGACTACAACTGCGAGAAGGTTTCTCTTCACTGGGATTCCATCCTTTCGACGGTCACCCCGTCAAACACAAACTTGAACGGCAACGGCTGTGCGCCTGCGGATTTCAGCGAATCAGAAACCTCCGCTTGAGCGCCGGGTTCAACAAAAAAGAGAAGACAGCCTCCGCCACCTGCGCCGCAGGCTTTGCCCGCGACCGCGCCAGCATCCATTGCGACTTCAAACAGGTCTTCTAACTGTTCGTTCGTTACGGACTCGTGCAGCATCTTCTGGCTATGCCAGTTCTCGTTCATCACGTGCCCAACCTGGTCGAGGTCACCTGCAGCAAGGGCGTCGCGCATCTCGTCAGCACAGAGGCTGAGGGAGCGCAATGCAGTAAGGACTTCCTCATTGCCATCTCGAAATCCGTCCCAGACATGGTCATGTATGTGGCCCGATAGGCGTGATTTCCCCGAATAGCAGAGCACGAGTCTGGATTCCAGCTCCAGCAAGCAATCTTCTGGAACCGTGATAGGTTGTATGTATCGGCTCTCTCCAAATGTCAGATAGTTGATCCCACCGACCGCCGCCGCAATCTGATCCTGTCGACCGCAGAAAACTCCGAGAGCCTGTTCTAAATCATACGCCATTTCGGCCAGTGTTACACGTTCAGGCAGTTTGCTGTGCATCAGATATTGGATCATGGAGAGCCAGCAGACGTTCATGGCGGACGAGGTTCCCAGACCCGAACCGCTCGGCAAACTGGACCGGTAAGAAATATTCAGCGAGTCGCCGCCGTCAGTTGGATCAAAATGATCAGCGACTTCCACTTGACCAGAGATGAAATGGTTGATGGTCGCGTTGACGACCGCTCCGCCCTCCTTCATCGAGTAGAGATCGACGTCTGTCCATGCACCGGCTACGTCAATTCGGACCGGCGCTCTAGCCGTGAGGATCATTCTGAGACCTCTATCTTCAGGCCGGGCGACGGAGTCGGGAACATGATTCGGTCAGAACCGGCGGCTTTCAAGGCGGCGATCATTTCGTCTCGATTTGTCGCCAATACAAGAATGGTACCGCCTCCGCCCGCTCCAGCAAGCTTTGCACCGAGGGCGCCAGCTTCTCGAGCGGCGCTAATAAGCCTCTCATTCGCCTCTCCAGAACCACCCAGCGACGCCGTGATCGCGTGATTGGCGTTCATATATTCTCCGAGGAGGGCAAGGTCACCGTTCAGCAACGCCTTCTTCGCCTTCCGAGCGAGACCAGCGATCTGTTTGTATCCCCCGATTACGTCGCGATCCCCGTTTAGCCATCGTTGGCGAGGGGATGTGTGGACCGTGCCAGAGTGATGCGCGACCCCCGTGTGTGCGGCAATCAGTCCCAGTGGCTGTACGTAATCAGCAAGTGGCTCGATTGTTGCAAAGAGTTCGTCCTCACTAACTTGAAGCTGCTCTTTGCCCGCGAAATCCATGTAGTTCAGCCCACCAAATACCGCCATGTGCTGATCCTGAAATCCGCACATGACCCCCATAATCCGGTTCTCAATTTTGCGCGCCGATTCCGCGATCTGCCAGGGGCTCATCTCGATTTGCAAAAGTCTGTTGACGGCACCAAGAGTTGCAACGACGAGCGATGTACTCCCTGCCATTCCAGCCTGCATGGGGATATCTGTGGTCAATTCGATGGTTCCCGTGATGTCTCTAAACCGATCCTTATACCAGGCCAGAACTGCGCGCGCAATGTCTAGCTTATCCCCGTGCATCATGAGTTCATCGACAGATGAAATGATTGCCTCTTCGCCGCCGCACAATACGCGCAGAATATTGGAAGGAGTGATTCGACAGGTAGCACGCTCAACGGTTGAGATGCTAATCACCGAGCCGCCATACATATCTGTCGGGTTGCCGACAATGCCACATCGACCCGGAGCAGTTGCTGTAATCACTTGATGCTCACCGATTCGTTTGTACCGAACACATCAGGTTCAGCGTTGTTTGTGCCTTCGGGATTTGGAAGTAACGATTTCGTTGCCAATATTGCCAGACCCGCCATGATGCCACCCAACAGATATCCGCCGATCACATCGGTGGGGTAGTGGTAGCCGAGATAGATACGCGAGTATCCGACAATCAGTGGGATGAGGAACCACAGAAGTGGTTTTGGGTTAATCGCTCGTTTTTCGTTGAGTTCACCGGTAAGTTTGGGCTTGCGCGTAAACCACCAGCAGACAGTTGCAAGCGCCATCATGTTGGCCGCATGGTTACTCGGGAAGGATTTGGATCCGGGGCAATGTTCACGTGGCACAAGTCGAAATTGAGGTGGATTAAGTTTCGTCGAAATTAGATCGCCCCTGTTGCAAGGGCGTTCTCGTATAACCAGATGCTTTATCACCCGAGCCGCCGTCAAATCGGACGCGCCGATTGCAAGGACCAGGCATAGCGCCCAGACTTTCGCCTTTCGCGACCCTCTAATTGCCATCGCGAGTAGAAGCAGTATTGCAAGCGCCAGAAACCACTTCTGCTGGTGCAGGTTGGTGATTCTCGGCATTAAGTAATCCAGTGTAGGGTTGGTTAGCACCTGATTAAGGAACGGGAACAGATTCGTGTCGAATGGATTAAGCTGGTGCATAGTTAATCCATTCTCAATTTTGGCAGGATCGTTGACTCGATCGCTCGCACCACTGCTTTTGCCTCGCGTTGGGCGTCATCGAGTTCTTCTTCGGGGATTTCGAGGTCCACATCATCGAGCAGGAATGGAATTTTGTCGTGGTAAGAAAAGGTTTCCGGCGTCGCATTTGGCAAATCGATTCCAGACAACAACGCCACTGCCAACGACCACATCCTCGGAACCGTAGTCGGATTATAGCCCCCGCCACCAACGGCGACTATCGGGACGCCGAGCTCCTGCACATCCTTGATTGCGGCCAACCAACCCTGTGCGGTCAGGCAGACATTTGCCAACGGGTCAAGGTAGTGCGCATCCGTACCCATCTGCAGGACAATCGCTTCGGGTCGAAAGATTTTGAGCGCGGCAATACCGCCATCGCGCCATGCTTGCAGCCAGATATCATCCGTCGTGTAGGGCGCGACCGGCACGTTAACCGAGTAGCCGACTCCCGCGCCTTCACCCATTTCGCGAACGTAGCCAGTTCCTGGGAAAAGAGTTCGTCCCGATTGGTGTATGGAGACGGTCAAAACAGTGGGATTGGAATAGAAGAGTTCCTGTACGCCGTCGCC
>JBDUAM010000369.1:0-1757 GCA_040004655.1 Chthonomonadales bacterium
GAGCGACTGTCACGCTCATCTGGTGACATGGCGCGCAAGTCATGTTACGGTCGGATGCATGGGCCGAGCTGCGCAGAGATTCTCGATGCGGACTCTTACGAAGTCGGATGGAGAAAGCTTGCAGAGAACCTGCAAACGGATAGTCCTCTGGCTTTTCAAAGACCGCTCGACCGTTGCCGAGGGTGTCCGGGACGTCGTGCATGGCGTGGCATGAGAGGCAGTTTACGGCTTCCGTTTGACTGCTTTTATCGGCGGTATTAGTTACAGACCCCGGAGCATGGCAACCAGCGCACCACTTTTTGTCCGCTTCTCCAACGTGTTCTAGGGAGATCGCGTGGTGGTGTTTGGATCGGGACCAGTGGTCGACCTCCGTCTGATGACAGCTCGATCCGCCGCAGGTCACTGCTGAGGACTTTCCCAGATTTACATTGTCAGCCAGAATAGTCCCCGCCGGGAAGTTTGGGTTTCCCGACTGCATCGCGTTGGTGCTCGTGAGAGCGGTGTAAATTGATTCGGAGGAATAAGCGACATATCCCAGAGCAGCCGTGCTCAACAAGCTGGCAGCGGCCAAGATTGCCGTTCGTGAGTATGAACCTTTAGACATTGCCCGCGCCACCACAGGAACTGTAGCAAACAACGCGAATATTCCAGCAAAGACAAGGTGCAATCCTGTGAATTGCTTTTCATAAGCCAAACCAGAAGCTGCCAACAATACCTTCACGACACCCGTCAATCCAAGCATGACGGTAGATGCGAATACCGAGCGTTTGCTGAACGAAACGATGTTACTTTTTCGATTATCAGAATCGACTGCAACTCTACGAAATGCCTTGCTCAACATCTTCCAAAACGGAATCAGAATCGCCAATCCGACAACGGTGTGCCAGAATACCAGCAGGCTGACACCCGTGTTCATGCGATTTCGAAACAGGGTGAAAGTCACCATTCCAGAAATGGCGACACTCCAGAGGAGCGCGTTCAATATCTTATGATTGCGGTTCATTCTATTGAGTAATTCCGGTTCCATAATCAAAGATGTCAGTTATGTGAACGATGCTGGCGCTCGTGTTGTTATTTCAGATCACGTACGCGTTGCAACGACTTTTATACAGCGACTGCTTGGCCTAATCGCGACCGGCGGATTGAAAGACGGAGAGGGGCTCCTGCTCCAACCCTGCAACGGAATCCACACTTTTGGTCTGCGCGAGCCGATTGATGTTGTTGTTCTGGACCGCAACGGAATAGTCCTGCGAGTAGTTGGCGAGATGCACCGTAATAGAATTATGCTCCCCATGAAACATGGTGTTATTACGATTGAACTGAAGGCCGGGCTTGCGACTAAATCCGGGGTTTTGACCGGTTACACGGTTCTCATTAGGGATTAATTTCCCGAGAGTTGCGTGCAGGATAATCAAGCCGGTTTTGTGAACATTTGATTATCCCTTTCACTCGGTGATCTGTGACCCGATCTCTTACGCTTACCATCCTATCTGCGACCGCCATCTTTGGAATGATCCTCTATTCCGAGGCTATTGTTCGCCCACCACTGAAGGATGATCGCACGCACATCGTCTACTGGGAGAAGTGGACCAGCTTTGAAGGCGATGCAATACGTGATACGGTCGATTATTTTAATAAGTCGCAGAACAAGATTTACGTCGACCTCCTGACCGTCAGCGCCATCGAGAAGAAGGTTCTACTCGCAACCGCCGGTGGCGCTCCGCCTGATCTGGCCGGGTTATTCGCGCCGCAAGTCG
>JBDUAM010000212.1:0-1756 GCA_040004655.1 Chthonomonadales bacterium
CAGAGTTGATACTCACTTCATTCGCAGCCAAAGCCGCAGTGCTTACCCATCCAATATAGCTGTCGTTCGCCACCGCCTTGAGATTACTCATCGCCTGTCCAAATTAACCCAGGTTCAGCCCTAACTGTTGGCTGGGCGGCACGATAGGTGGCGTTCCCGATGGATTTTCCAGCCACAAGCGTACATCGCGGTAGGTAAAATGGGCTTCCGACTCTTGCTCCCACAGGTTCATCCGCAGCAGAGACACCAGATTGGACAGCGACCATTTCGCCTTCGAAAGGTGGTGTAGCCACTTGAGCAGAAGGATGGCGATCAAGGCCGTCCAAATCTGAATCAAGAGCGCGTTCTGGCTGGTCTCCACAAAACGCTTCACTTTCAGGTTTTGTTTGAGGGCCTTACAAACAGTTCTACTTGCGAGCGCGCCTTATTGAACTGCGCAATGGCAAGTGCCGGAAGCGTGAAGTTGTTCGTTAGGAACTGACTCAGCTTGTTCGTTGTCACGTCGAAATAATTCACTCGCCGTAGGGGATCCTGGTACATCCTTGCGGAATCAAAAGTGGTCAAGATTACAGTGTGATCGGATCGAACGCCGGTGCTCTTATCCACCGGGTGTGAGTAGAGGCGTTGGAGCATAATGTTGGATTTGGTGCGACGAAGAATGCGGCGCTGAGGGTGAAGATCATCTTTTCGCGGTTTTTTACCGGATCGCGATTTTCGCCGTTGTATAACTCGTTACGGCGGAGATTCCCGGCTTCGAGGCTTCTCCTGTTGGGACCAGTACTTGTCGATGGCCGTTGCCCAACTGACTTACCGCGACGGCCTGCGTGACATAGAAGCGTGCCTGCGAGCATTTGGCGGCAAGCTATACCATATGGGTTTCCACGGCCGCGTGTCTCGCTCCACCCTGGCCGACGCAAACGAATCGCATAACAGGCGAATTTACGCCGACTTCGCTCAGCTTCTGATCCGTATTGCACAGCAGCTTTACGTCTGTGATTCGATCGGCGTGGATTTCGAGGAGAGCTTGTACGCATTGGACTCGACTACCATCGACCTCTGCCTCGCGCTCTTTCCGTGGGCCAAATTTCGGCAGCACAAAGCCGCAGTAAGGCTGCACACGTTGCTCGACCTGCACGGCAACATCCCCACATTTATCAGCATTACCGATGGAAAACTGAATGATTTGAACATCCTCGACGACCTGCTGCTGGAGGCCGGAGACTCTTACGTCATGGACCGCAGCTATTTGGATTTCGGGCGACTCCAGGCTGCCTATTGACCGTTCGTGCTTCTTGAGGTGAGAACTGCACTCGCTCGATCAACCCAAAGTCCGGTGCCAGTCGCATCCATTGCGGCGGGACACTCCGGCCACATTACGCGTACGAGGTCCAACCAACCTTCGAGCCGCTCACGGAATTTTCTTGGTCGAGCGTAGTCCGAACTCCCAAGTTGGTTCACTAGACCGAAATCACCGAAAAGCGGTACGCGCTCTCTGCCCTTCGCGACAAAGCAGCGGTATGAAAGCCACATGAACAAATCGAGGGCTGCCGGGGAACAGGAGAGCGCCTTTGCCGCCTCCATGTCCGTCGGGATCGGGTGGCTCATGATCTCGTTGAAGAATTCTTGGCTGAGAACAATTTCATTTTGAAAATCAACAGGCAGTATGGCTTGATCCGTGCTACGTGAATACCAGATGCGAGCTTCACTCATGAAGTTGAATCGAGCACGGTGCACCACCGCAGCTTTCTCCCGTTGC
>JBDUAM010000449.1:0-5821 GCA_040004655.1 Chthonomonadales bacterium
GTGTCACCCGCGACCGCCTTTACGCCACCATGGACTGGGGTCGACGCACATTCACCGTCATCGACACAGGTGGAATCATCCTCAATGTGGATGATCCGCTCACCGTCCAGGTACGACAGCAGGCAGCAATCGCGATGGAAGAAGCGGATGCAATTCTCTTTCTCGTCGACGCATCCGACGGAGTAATGCCCGCCGACCTCGACCTTGCGGAAGCGCTCCGGCCCAGCACCACACCCATCTTTCTTGTTGTAAACAAAGCCGACAATGAGCGACAGCTTCAAGAAGCGGTTGAGTTTTACTCCCTCGGCCTGGGACCCATTCACACGGTCTCCAGTATTCACGGGCATGGCATGGGCGACCTTCTGGATGAAGTCGTCAAGGTGCTCCCGGAAACCGATGAAGTGATTGACAATGACACCGTTCGCATGGCGATCATTGGTCGACCAAACGTCGGCAAGTCGAGCTTGACGAATGCCATCCTCGGCGAAGATCGCGTGATCGTCAGCCCGATCCCGGGTACCACTCGTGATGCCATTGACACGCCGGTAGAGTGGAATGGCCAGAAGATGTTGATGATCGATACCGCTGGTATTCGACGCGCCGGTAAGGTTCAGGGCAGCGTGGAGTACTACACAGTTCTGCGAGCGAAGACCGCCATCGAGCGCTGCCAGGTCGGTGTGGTTGTAATCGATGCCGGCGAAGGACTTGCCGACGGAGATAAACGGGTCGCAGGGCTTGCCCACGAAGCAGGTCGAGCCTGCGTGATCGTCGTGAATAAGTGGGACCTCGTGGACCCGGGCATTGCGCAGGGTAAAAAAGCCAATCGCGATTTGATGATGGAATTCACCTCGAACCTTCGGGACGAGATGCCGTTTGTCGCCTATGCTCCACTCATCTTTACGTCAGCGCTGCATAACTTCAGCGTTACGGAAGTCCTTGAAACCTCCCTTGATGCGGCAGCCAACTTTGCCCATCGAATTCCGACCGGAGAACTCAATCGCATCATGCGCGACGCCGTCGATCTCCATCCGCGAATTGAGCGTGGCAAGCAGATGAAAGTCTATTATGCGACCATGCCCCGTGTGGAGCCGCCGACCATTCTGCTCTTCCTGAACGATCCGGAAATGATGCACTTCTCTTATCAGCGATACCTTGAGAATTTCCTTCGAAAGGTCTATCCGCTGGAGGGAACGCCAATTGTCTTCCGCCTCCGCAAGGCGCAAAACACCGATCAAGATCGAGAGTAGGTTCGCCTGCTCTCAGGCATTCGCGTTACGAATCAATTGGTGCTTCGTTAATAGAGATTAGTTCGCCACTCAAGTGGTAGACTAAAGTTTGAGTTTCCACCAATCCATGTGTCAATGAGGATCAAAATTACATGAGACTTCGAATGCTGATCTGCACCATTTTTGCACTGCTCCCTGTCTTCGCATTTGCTGGTGCAAAGGACAAGAAAATTGTCCTCATCGCCGGCACTCCCAGCCACGGACCCGGCGAGCATGAATTCAATGCTGGTACGACTGTATTGACCGACTGCCTGAACAAGGTTAAGGGTGTCCAGGCGATTATGGTGAAGGGCGGCTGGCCTGCCGATGAGTCCGTTTTCGATGGCGCCGACGCCGTAGTCTTTTACATGGATGGCGGCAACAATCACCCGATGATCCGCACGCCGGAACGCATGGCTAAGATCAAGAGCTTAATGCAAAAGGGCGTTGGTCTCTGCTGCTTGCACTACGCAGTCGAGTTCCCCAAGGGTGTAGTTGGCAACCAGATTCTGGAGTGGCTCGGCGGATATTACGAGACCGATTATTCCACCAACCCGCATAACGATGTTTTGCTGACCCCAAAAGCCGGACATCCGATTGCCAATGGCGTGAAGCCATTTCAGTGCCGCGACGAATGGTACTATCGCATTCGGTTCACTCCGGGCGACACTCGCGTTACACCGGTCCTCACCGCAATCCTGCCGAAGGACAGCACCAACGTGGAGACCACTGCGTGGGCGACAGAGCGGGCCGACGGCGGACGATCCTTCGGATTTACGGGCGGACACGCACACACCAACTGGGGCATCGCGGACTTCCGTAAGCTTGTGATGAACGCGATCTGCTGGTCAGCAAAGATAAAAATTCCGAAGAACGGGATTGAATCAACGGTGACCACCGAGCAACTGACAACCGGATTGGATGTAAAGAAGTAATCCTTTGCCGGAAAACGTAAGGTCGGAATACATTTACAAAGGCCGGGTGGTTACACTTCGCGTGGACCACACCACCCGGCCAGATGGCTCCATTCGCACCCGCGAGATCGTGGAACACCACGGAGCCGTCGCCATTGTCCCCTGGATTGACGACGAGCACATTCTTCTCATTCGGCAGTTTCGGCCAGCCGTGGATGAATATCTGCTAGAGATCCCAGCTGGAACCCTTGAAGTTGGCGAAGATGCAGACGCCTGCGCCTCCCGTGAACTCTCTGAAGAAGTCGGCTATCACCCCGGCGACTTGAAGCGGATGTTCAGCCAGTACCTCGCGCCCGGTTACTCCAATGAAGTTCTGCATGCCTACGTCGCCAGAGACCTGACTCGCCAAATCGGCCAGCAGGACGAAGATGAAGATATCGAGGTCATCACGGTCGCAGCGGCAGATATTGAGTCGATGATCCTTGATGGTCGAATCAAGGATGCTAAGAGTATCGCGGCGCTGCTGGTCGCCATTCGGCTCTATAAATAGGCGAGCCATCCAAACGAACACGAGCATTCAAACGTAGATAATTACATAAGAATTAGAAAGCAGGATTGTGGCAATGGCGACTCTCTCCTTCTGGGGCGGTGTAGGGACAGTAACCGGATCTAAGTACCTGATTGAGCACGGCCGAAGCCATGTACTGGTAGATTGCGGCATGTTTCAGGGCCAACGAGAGTTGCGAGACCGCAACTGGACCGACCCACCATTTGATATTAAGAAGCTCACTTCTGTATTATTGACCCACGCTCATATTGATCACACCGGCTACCTTCCGCGCCTCATCAAACTCGGATATGCTGGTTCCGTCTACTGCTCGCCCGGCACGGCAGAATTGCTGCGCATCCTCCTTCCCGACGCGGGTCGACTGCAGGAAGAAGAAGCCGACTACCGTAATCGACACGACCTCTCCGTTCATAAGCCAGCCCTGCCGCTCTACACCGAAAAAGATGCCTTGGCGGCCATCAAGCACATTGAGATCATCAAACACGAAGAAGAGCGGTTCAAGATCGCGCCTCGCGTGTACGCTACCCTCTACAATGCTGGCCATATTCTGGGATCGCGGTTTGCGTTGGTCGAACTGGAAGAAGCTGGCGATGATGGCGCTGGACGCAGGATACTCTTTTCCGGCGACCTGGGGCAGGTGGATAAGCCGGTGCTGAAAGACCCGACCTACCCTGTGGCTTGCGACTATTTGCTGGTTGAGTCGACCTACGGAAATCGACTACACGCCGCGGTCGACCCCAAGGTCGAGTTGGCGCGCGTCATTCACGAGTGCATGAAGCGTAAGGGCCCCCTGCTGATACCGGCGTTTGCGGTTGGTCGTACGCAGGAGTTGATCTACATCCTTCGCGAACTTGAGGACGAGAAGAAGATTCCGATCCTGCCAATCAGGGTCGACTCGCCAATGGCCGCCTCGGCGACCCAATCCTACGCGCAGAGGCGTGAAGAGCACGACATCGCATTCCAGCAGCTAACCGAAACCAACAAGCGGCCGCTGCGAACGCACAATATGCAGATCACGGGGTCGAAAGAGCACTCCAAGAGCCTCAATCAGGAGAGCGGATTGCGAATCATCATCAGCGCATCAGGCATGATGACGGGCGGACGCGTTCTGCATCACGCGATGCGGGTTCTGCCCGACCCGGAAGCGACCATTCTCTTCTGCGGATTTCAGGCGGCTGGGACCACGGGTCGACGCATCAAAGATGGAGAGCCGGAAGTCAAGATCATCGGCAAATGGACGCCCGTAAAGTGCCATGTGGAATATATTGAGGGCTTCTCCGCCCACGCCGACTGGCAGGGCGTGATCTACTGGCTAAAGGAGATGCCCGGCGCACCAAGGCGCACCTTCATCACGCACGGCGAAGGTGACGCCGCAATCGGCATGGCCAAACACATCGAAGAAGCGTTCGGCTGGACTACCGAGATTCCGGAGTATGCGGAAAAGTTTGAGATCGCTTAATTGTGCAGGCTAATAGAACAGAAACACGAACCAGTTTCGCATTGGTTTGCGTTGATCATGTAGGTGCCCTAACATTTATCAGATGCGTTGCCGAAGCAAAATATATCTATAGACGATATTTGGTACTAATATTGGTCTTCAATGATCTGAATAATTACAATGTCAGTTTTCACATGTCATTTGGCCTTGTTCACGCGCTTATCGTCCAATTGTAGATTCATCAGGTATCCTAGCCTAGCCATTGAATTGAACGTTGTCTCATATTTGATAAATATTTTACACAGTTTATCGAGTTTGAAGTGAAATATATTGACAACGCTATCATGAGTTTAGTATACTAGTTCATCGATGCACACGGTGTGCTATTGCAAGTTTCAGAATCCGCTATCTACCCCATTCAGGTGAGCACATGTTACTTCGTCCTTTCGTGACCGTCCCACGTTCCGGATGGCAAGAAATTAGAAGAGCGCTTGACCTTGACACAGAAATATTGTCCCGTATCGCTTCCTATATCGCCGACGGTGCTGTAGTTGCCAATGACGTTGAGGAACTAGCTAGTACTTGCGCCATTGCCACCAATACAGATGAAGGCGATGTTGCGGCAGTACTCGCTTTGGCAATAAATCTTAAAAGGATTGAACGAAACTTCAAATCTGTGCCATTGAGCGAACAAACTATTCTGTCCACGTTCGATGATTCCATGAAGCAAAGTGATTTTCCACTGTGGGACAAAAAATACTCAGAATTATTCCGGTTGCGTATTCCGCAATTCGGCATACTGTTGGCTCCCGACAATGTGATTGATATAATGTCAAAAGCTAGGGAATTACTTTACGATTACGAAAGGATTTTCATCGACTGCAAAGTCCTGACAGATGTCAGGTACGTTTACAACAATAGTGGAAATGAAATTGCAGGCGGATTAATCGTGCATACAATCGTCATGGAATATCACGAGAACAACAAGGTACAACAGATGCATCTCTCGCTTACCGAAGCCGATATTTTACAAGTGCAGGGACTTCTTACCCGTGAACTCAAGAAGTCAACGGAAGCCCTAGAGACACTTGCAAAATCCAACATTCCGGACTTGACACCTAAGAGGAATTCATGATGCTACTACAAGTAGATCAATTCAAACAAAATCATGTGCCAACGTGGACGATTGATATCCCAAACAATATTAAGACCTGGCAAACATCTGAAGTCCCATTAATTCAAACTAGTCTAGATGAGTCGTGGAATCCAACTTCGGATTTCGATCAAACGATAAACAACATCATTTGTAAATCAAAATGGATTTTGGATTTGGAGGATGACTGGGACGGGGAGGGAAGCTTAAGTTATAGCGAAGAAACCTTTGTTGCAGTGCATCGATTTATTCGCGATTATGCATCCGTTATGTACTCGAAGCGATTGTCACAGTTTGTATTACCGCAAATTTCTCCAGCGCATGAGAGTAGCATAGATGTGTTCTGGCATATTGACAATCGAATGCTTCTCATCAATTTTTCAACCAACAACCCAGTTGAGCCTAAATTTTATGGCAATTCAGGGTCTGTAACCCATGAAGGTAGTTTCTCGCTTGACCAACCCACACGCTTGGAGGCATACA
>JBDUAM010000423.1:0-5818 GCA_040004655.1 Chthonomonadales bacterium
CCACAAACGGAAAATGGATAAACCCCTTCGGCACGCTTACCAGCAAGGACGGGTACCCGCTCCTCTACACATACTCGTTGATCATCGCGCTTATCTGCGGTACAGCAGGATTGCCGCATATTCTCGTGCGGTTCTACACAAATCCAGATGGTCGAGCGGCCAAACGAACCACACTTTTGGTCATGGTGATGCTGGGAGCGTTTTATGCCTGTACGCCAATCTGGGGGACCCTCGGGCGCATTTTCATGTCCAGCCTCTATATCAACAATGCGACCGACATCGTGGTCATCAAGCTGCCGGGGAACTTGGATAATCCACTAATCGCGGCCCTTTTAATTGGCGTCACCAGTGCGGGGGCATTTGCGGCATTCATGTCTACCTTCTCAGGCCTCCTCGTTAGCATGTCCGGCGCGATGGCCCACGATATCTATGGCAAGATTCTTCGGCCTGGCGCGTCGTCAGACGATCGACTGAAGATGTTCAAATATTCGGCGGTAGGCATTGGTGCAATCTCCATGATCCTCGGGTTGATGGTCGATACTTTTGACATCGCTAAGATGGTCGGATGGGCATTTGCTATCGGTGCGGCAAGCTACTTCCCACTCTTGCTACTGGGCGCCTGGTGGAAGGGCCTCACAAAGCAAGGCGCCGCAGCTGGAATGGTGATCGGCGGAACTGCATCGCTGGTTGCCATTGTTAGCTATATGTTATTGGAGAAGGGAATCCTTACTCTCGACGTTCCACCGCTCGTACGAATGCTTATGGAGCAGCCGGCAATTTGGGGCGTTCCGCTCTCAATTGGAATCATGATTGTGGTGAGCAAAATGACGGCCAACTCGATCCCGCACGATATATCGCACAAGATGCTTCGCCTGCATGCGCCCGAAGAGATGGGACATTCGCTGGATTACATCGAGGAGCATTAACAGTCGGTGGGTAATGGCATCAACTAAAATGGCCCGCCATTCTATCAAAATGGCGGGCATAAACTTGGAGTTACGAGCGTCGAGCGGCTATCGAAAAACGTCGATCATCAGAAAGACCGTACCGGCGCACATGCTTGCAATAACGATCACAGCTACGAGGACCGCCTGCCACCGAATATGCCCATCTTCAGGGGCTTTGTGCAGAATGTCATGAAAAATTGCCCGGGTGTTCGTGGCCGTTTTCATGCGGAAAGCACGCATGCGCTGAACGCTCGCGCACTTCTGAACGTCATGAAGTTCGCTCCAATGATTTCTTTGCAGTGGCCCGCTTGCTCGTGGTAATGCCATTTTCAATTTTGTGTATGCTTAGTAGACGTAATACTTTCGGCAACTGTTCCTTGAGAGGCTAAATATACCTTTGAATCGCCTTAATGTTCGACGCTGCCTTGAATTTTTTGCATTATTTTTCGTCGCTTTTCAACTTCAAGGTCGAGCCGATGAAGCCACATCCAGATTCGGTAATCCACACCATCTGGCCAGCCTGGAAGATCCCAGAATCATTGAAAGTTCGGGCATTGTCGTCAGTCGACGCACTCCAGGAATCTTCTGGACCCACAATGATTCGGGAGACGGTCCATATCTGTACGCATTCGACCAGGCAGGACACTCGTTGTGCACGGTCACGCTCGAAGGTGCAAAGAATGTTGACTGGGAAGATATTGCGGCCGGTCCCGGTCGAGGTGACAAAGCCACTATGTACGTTGGTGACATCGGCGACAACAACAATAATCGAACGGACTATGCCGTCTACCGAATTCCAGAGCCTACAGTCGATCTAAATAGTCGCAAGAGAACTTTGAAAACAGGTACTGCTGAGAAGTTTCCGTATGTCTATCCGGACGGCAGCCATGACGCCGAGACGTTGATTGTCGACCCTCGTAACTCCAACATCTACATCGTCACCAAGATTGAGACAGGCATCAGCGGTGTCTATCAGTTCCCTACTCCGCTGACACCAAATCAGGTTACCACCCTGAAACGCGTTGGAACTGTCAAGTTTACTAATCCCTTTCGCATAAGAAATCGGGCAGTGGGCAAATTAGTCACGGCTGGTGACATGAGCGCCGACGGCAAGACCATCGCAATGCGGACGTACACGGATGGATTCGAGTGGCGCGTTAAGCCCGGTCAAAGCGTTGAGGAAGCCCTCAAGTCTACTCCAGCCCACTTCGATGTGCCGTGGCTGGGCCAGTATGAAGCGCTCGGATACTCTCTTGATGGCATGTCCCTCTACACCACTAGCGAAGGTAAACCCTGCCCCCTTTGGGAAATTCCCGGAACCCGACGGTAGCCATATTTCTCCCAACCAGTGTGAACTTTTTCACACACCATTCAATTTGCAATATTCGTTATCCATAATAGAGTTATCTGCGATATGGAGGATGCACAAAATGGCTGAGAGCACATCCAAACCGTCCCCCCAGAACACGTCTGAACGAACCACAATGAGCGAGCTTCGACTCGGAATTGCCCTGAGCGGTGGCATCGCGCTTGTCCTTTACCAGAGTGGCGTTTCCCACGAACTATTACGATTTTCAAATGACAATGGCGCGGGTGCATACAAGACTGCCATCAACCGCACAGGCATTCATCCTATTCTTGATATTGTTACCGGAGCCTCGGCTGGCGCAATTAACTGCGTGATGCTGGGCCATTGCCTGGCAACGGGAAACAGCTACAAAGACTTTCATGACATCTGGATTGAAGAAGCCGACATCTCCAAGATGCGCTGGCCCGACGGCGAAACGCCTGCCAGCTTGCTACACAGTCGACCATTGATTAACAAAGTGAAAGATGCAATGACGAAGCAGGTTGGCCGACCCAAGCCCCCCCACTGCGCCGAGTGGAAATGCGCTGTTAATTAACTGTTGCCGAACCGACCTCACCGGATATAAAATCTCCGCTCCCGATGCTCTTGGACATAAAATGGATGATTTCACCCGATCAAGTGTCGCGGCATTTGACGGAGATGATTTTGGCGACCTTAATAAGATCGACGAGGTTGTTCAGGCCGGTGTGGAATCGTCAGCATTCCCTGCCGCCTTCCCACCAGAACAGGACAAGCAGACAACCCATTGGTATTGCGACGGTGGCCTTTGGGACAATTATCCCCTTAACCTCGCGGTCGAGGCAATTCGAGATAAACCTGCACTTGGCCGAACGCACAGAACCGTGTTGATTGTCCAGCCGGAACCGGTTGAGGTCCTGGATGCGGTCCCAGCAAGTCGCGCGCCGAACGCGCTGGAGATAGCCTCGGCGGTCTGGAATATTGGAATGGGTGGCAGTACCTGGCCGGCAGTCAAAGATGTCACGGCCATGAATGAGAAGATATTTATCTATAGGCAGTTTCTTCACAACTACGGCAAACAGTTGATCGGACTAGGTGACGTTGAATTGAAGAATTCAAGACAACAGCTGTTGGACTTCAAGGACAATGCAACACTGCTCAACACGTTACGAATCCAAGAAATCTTTTTCGACGACGATCCTGCGCTGGTTACGAGATATCGAAGCGCCTTTGACCGATTACGCCTTATTAAGTCGTCGACGCCTGGCCAAACATTGGCAGATGAGCTCGGTCACACTACTTTGCATGCACTTACCCATATTCACGAATTCGACCTCAAACGTCGAGCAGCTCGTCGGCGGCTGGATGAGATCAACGCGTGCATGGAGGACGAACATTGCACGCCTCCTGCAAACGTTCCGGAGTTGAAGGCTGCGCTCTATTCGCAAATTGAACAGATCACCAAATTCCTTACCGTGCCTGCCGGTGAAATAACCGATAGGGACGACACACTGGTCGCCATAATCCACAATGCGCATCGGCCCGTTTCCCGATTCCGATTGGCAGGAGTTAAGATGCTCGACGCGGTCGAGTCGACATCAAAGCCGGAATCCATCGCGAACGCTCTCTCGGATTGGCTGCAGAAAGTCACCACGATTGCAGATGCAAATCGGCCAGTAGATGGTCCTGCGGATATTTCAAAAAACACTCAAGCTGCCATGATGTCATTCATGCAGAACACAGGTACCGAAGTGACGGCGGTTCGTGCGCCTTCCGAATGGGAGGAACCCACCGGAGAGGATGCTGCCCGGCAAATCCTTGCCAGCCTCGGTGGAATCTCTGCTAAGAAACCGGTCAATCTGGTCCGCATCAGTCCAAACGACACTCAAAACCTGCATCTGATCGGGAAATCTAGAAAAGATATAAAGGGAACCACACCCGCCAAACTGAAGCTCGCTGGCGAGGGCCTTGGGCACTTCTCGGGTTTCTTGGAAGTCGACTGGAGGCGCAACGACTATATCTGGGCCCGTCTCGATTCCGCGGAACTCCTGCTAACAATTCTCGCAAATGCCGCTCGATCGGAAGGCACCGACATTACCGATCAAGAGCTTTCCGATTGGATTATTGCAGCCCAACAGGAGATTCTGGAGCAAGAAGCAGGATGGGTTCAAGACGATTCTTTGCGCGACGAGATTGGCAGCAATATCAAGGCAGGCGCAGAGGGTACATTGACACCAGACGAGATCGCGGCAAATCGCCTACTCATTGGGCGCGGAATTACCATCGGATTAACCCAGCATGTCCCACCAGCGGAGAACGCCTCTCACCTAAGACATACGTTGTTCAGGATGGTTGAAGGGATTGAAAAAGGATCGCATTACGAGTGGTTAATTGGTGGGGCTGATCTATTCCTCGGTGGCAAACTGGAAGGTGCAATCAAAAAGATGCTTGAGGAGGCTTAAGGTCATAAGTTGGTGGGGCCGGATACACTATCTGGCCCCAATACGATTCACCAATATTTGAGGAACTTGCTCAAAATGCTTGTCCATGGTTATGAGCGTAAAACCATGTTGCATTGCAGATGCCGCAATCCAAATGTCATTCGTCGGAATCTGAGTTCCTGCGCGCCTTAGGCCTGCCCAAATTGTTGCATAGAACCGAGTTGTGTCTGGATTGATGTCGATCTGGACCACTCTGGGTGACGACAGAAAATTTTCCAGCCTGCTCTCGTTTTCAGCCGTTCTAGTTCCGCTTAGGTATCCAGCTCGTAGCTCCGCGAGAGTAATCGGGTTTACAAACAGTACATCTGCTTCTTGCAAGGTTTCTACAACCCCCGGTTGCCCAATAATGTAATTTGAATACGCTGATGTGTCAATGATATACTGCTTCACTTCCAGAGTTCCGGGTCAATTTTCTTTTGTTCCTTCAAAATTGCCTGAAATTCGTCGTCAGCTTCTTTGGAGCAACTTCCTATTAGATAGTCAAGGTCATGGTAAACCTTTGGTTTATTGTCCGGTTCAAACTCCTTAAGCATATCAATCACCGTTCGGCTAAGGCTCGCACCCGACTTTTGAGATCGCTCCTCAATGCGTTGGGCGATTGTATCGGGAATGTCTCGGAGAGTAATTGTCTTCATTATTAGTTACTCCTGATTCAGGAATTGAATCAATGTGATTCACCGTTAATTATACCGCAATATGATAATAGTCAAGGGGAATGGAATGTGGTGCCTACCGACTCTTCGCATAACCCATATTATTAGCCGTACCAGGGAACCAGTAGGTCACCTCCGGAACTCCTAGAGCGAGCTTGTCGACCAACTCTACTCCCTGCATCAACGAGTGATCCTGATTGCTGACCTCATACTTCCAGCCACCAAACCGACCGCGGGAGTAGATGTCCATCTTCTCTAAATCAGGGTGGATGGCGTTCAGGGCAGCGTCTCGACCGAGAGCAGGCGTTGGATAGCCGTGGTGCGCGCGGTAAGACCATGTAGATAACACGTCGTGTCGTTTGTCAATGAGTTTTGTGGCGTAAAGCCCGT
>JBDUAM010000334.1:0-19562 GCA_040004655.1 Chthonomonadales bacterium
TCCCGTTGTGATCATCCCATTCCCCGGTCGGGTATTCTTTGTGCCGAAGGAGACTCACGAAATGCCCTACGATGTATTTGGAATGTGCAATGCACTTTATGATATTCAGGCAGAGACCCCCGCCTCCATGCTCGTCGAACTGGGAGTAGTGAAGGGTTCTATGACTCTGATCGACCACGAGCAGCAGGCCAAGATGGTCGCGGCGGTCTACAGCCACCTCGTCAATACAGAGCCGGGCGGATCGGGCTGCAACACCATGATCGGCATCGGTCAGTTGGGCGGCACCGCCACCTACACCAGCCGAGTCGGCAGTGATGAACATGGCCGAATGTACCGCGAGAAGATGGCGCAGCTCGGCATCAAGCCAAACCTCGGCGAAGAGGATGGCGCAACGGGAATCTGCCTTGTACTGGTCAGCCCGGACGCACAGCGGACCCTCTGCACCTACCTGGGCCTCTCCCGCAGCCTTCAGCCGGAAGACGTAAACATTGAAGACATCAAGAACAGCAAATATATATATGTAACGGGCTACCTCTGGGATACCGACAATCAGAAGGAGGCAGTTCTGCTGGCCATGCGCGAAGCCAATAAGGCGGGCACCAAAGTCTCCCTCAGCCTTTCGGACCCCTTCTGCGTCAATCGACACAAAGAAGATTTCTCACGCATCGTGAAGGAACATGTCGACCTTGTCTTTGGTAATAAAGATGAAGCGATGGCGCTTACAGATACCGATAATCCACTGGATGCCCTGCGAGTCCTCGCCGAGCAATGTGAAATTGCCGTGGTCACCCTGGACGATAAGGGATCGCTCATTCGATCAGGCGACAAAGTCTACGAGATTCCGGTCTTCCCGGTCAAAGCGATTGACACAACCGGGGCGGGGGATATGTACGCGGCAGGCTTACTCTACGGCGTGACGCACAACCTGCCGCTGGACAAGACGGGTCGACTGGCTTCTTACTGCGCGGCGCAGGTCGTGGCGAAAATGGGCCCCCGGCTCGAAGGTATCGATCCGAAGGCCATTGAAGTCGTTCTCGCCTGAGCTAACCTTCCGACTGTTTCTGCCAGGCGCGAAGTCGCTCCAGTTCTAATGCGACCAGCGCCGGTGGGACTTCGGCGTTGTGGGCAACTCGGTCGATGGTCCGGGCCAACTGCCTGTTGCCGTATTCATCCGTGGGGTCGAGGTTGAGCTGGGTGACGGCATCGCTCATCACGTAGAGCATGTCGGTCAGGTATCGCGCTTTGCCCTGGGGGAGGTTCCGGAACTGCACATTGGAGTAGCAGCGAGCAGCATATTCGTAGAGAACTTCCCAGTTCTGGGTCTGTGCGGATTCGGAGTCGCGCTTGACGTACGTCGTTTCACGAGCAGCGGCGGCACGCTGGTCGCGGACTTTGGTGGCTTCCCAATCGCCGAGGGTACACCCGTCAATCAGTCGAAAAGAAATTTTGCGGCCAGCAAATTGGCTCGCCGCGACGTCGATAGCGTTGCGGTGTTCCGCGCGAGCAAAGTGGCCCGCGTCGCCACCTGCATTTGGCGGCAATCCGAGGACGAGGACGTCGCCTTCAAGCGTCACAGGCACCGTATGTTCCAGCGCTTCCCAGAAAGAGATGTTGTTCACTTTGCGCTTAACCTGGTCGACCGTTTGTGCCCAAATTTCGTTAGCGGAACCGTTTTCAGTAGACAACTGGCTAAATCTCCTCTGGTAGATGGATGCTTCTGTGCACTAAGTGCATTATACTGTGGGCTATAATGGGAGTCAATAAGGTAGTTGTTCGGCTCCTGGAGGATTGAATTCATGCGAAGGTTCGCCTTGACGCACCCAAAATCGATAATTATATCGGCGATTATGCCGATTTTGCTTCTGACTGTCACCGTGGGATCTGCTATGGCGCAGACGGATCCGCAGAATCCAGCGGGAACTGGACCAACCTCCCCGTTGGGACCGGAAACTCCGTTCGACCCCAATCAGAAGATTAAACCGGGCTTCGATGTCAACGTGACAGTTACGAACGCGAAGAACGAAATCGAAACTGACCTGACAGGCGTCTTCCGCGTAGATACTCGCGGTATGATCAACGAGAAATTGGTCGGCGAGATTGACATCAAGGATTTGAAACCCGCGCAGGCTGCTGATCTTATCGCGGGCAAGTTGAAGGCCGTGGTGATCAACCCGACGGTTAAGGTAAGCATCGCCTCTGTTCCGCGACCGCAGGTGCTGTTATCCGGACAGGTGACCAAGCCCGGTTCTTACCCCATCAATTCGGGTACGACACTGGGTGAAGCGCTAACCATTTTTGGCGTGACCGAGAACGCCGACCTTGCACGAGTACGAATTACGCACAAAACCGATGCAGGCGAGAAGTCGACACAGGAATACAACTTCCTGAAGTGGCTCAAACCGAATGGGTCCGAAAAACCCGACGAGGCACAGAACCCTGTTTTGCAGGACAAGGACCTCGTCTTCCTACAGCCGAAAGCCGTAAGCGCTATGGGTGTAGTGAAAGTGGAGGGCTCAGTGATTCGACCGGGAATTGTCCCGATTGAAACGGGTCTGCCCACCGATCTTCGACAGGCATTGGCTCGCGCTGGTGGACCAACACCCACTGCCGACAAGCGACAGGTCACGCTTCGCCGATATGGTGTAGAGAAGCCCTTTATCTTTGATTACGACAAGGTTGAAGCTGGTGACGCGATGCAGAACATTCTCATTCGTGAGGATGACATCATCTATGTTTCGTCTCTTGGTCCTGATCAGTTTATCAACTTGAACGGCGCGTTTATTCGACCTGGCAAGTTGCCGTACAATAGGCCGATCACCCTGACTCAGGCTGTTTCGGAAGGCGCGGGCCTTTCGCCGCAAGCCAAGGGCAACGAGGGCAAAGTGTTCCGACATATCGGCGGGGCTGACCCCACCAAGACGCAGATCATCAGCTTCAACTATGACAAGGTTCGCAAGAACCTCTCCCCCGACTTCCTGCTGGAACCGGGCGACACGGTTGAAGTGCCAATCGGCAGTGGTCCGCGTCCGCAGCTAACCGGCCTGGAACTGGCGCAGAGTCTCTTGAGCGTCGCGCTGATTGTTGATCGACTGCTAAATCCGGGCACCAGACAGTTCTAAGTTTCACCTCGTATGATGGTAGCAAAAGTCCCCCGGCCAATTTGGTCCGGGGGATTTTTTGAGGATTGCGACATCTCGCGGTAGGGGCTGGTCTAAACCTGCCCGCGTAACCGATAACATATGGATCGAGCGGTCTACGTTATGTTGTGGAGAACACGGATGGGTCTGAGACCCATCCCTACGGTTCTCGACGACATTTCCCTCGGACTTCATAATCCAATTCTCCCATTCCCCCTTTCACCCATTCTCCCTTTCAAAAACGAGCTTTTTCGTACTGAACATTGTGCCCCTTGACTTAATAGTGCAGAATCTCTTGGCAAACTATTGAATACCGGAAGTCAACTAACAACTTGAGCCTCCTCACCGTCTCCAATATCAGTAAACACTTCGGACCCGACACCATTCTGGACGGCGTCTCGTTTCGCCTAGAGTGGGGCAAAAAGCTGGGCCTCGTCGGGCGTAACGGCACAGGCAAGACCACTCTCATGCGCATTCTCACCGGACAGATGGAGCCCGATTCCGGGACCATCAACTTCTCGCCGGGTATTCGATTTGGCTACCTGCGGCAGGAGCAGATGGTCGAATTGGGTCGAACCGTGCAGGAAGAGGCAGTCGACGCCTTTGGTCCGGTTTTGGAGATGGAACGCCGGTTGCGCGAGCTGGAAACCCACATGGCGGAGCATCATGACCATGAACAGCGACTCGCTGCTACCATGGACGAGTACGGCCTTCTGCACGACCGGTTTGAGGCGATGGGCGGTTATGAGAATCTGCGCGACATTCCGCAGGTGCTGCAGCGATTGGGCTTCTCTGCTTCAGACCTTTCAAAACCCACCAGTAAACTGAGCGGCGGCGAGAAGACTCGACTGGCAGTGGCCAAGTTGCTGCTCTCCGCGCCCGACGTCCTGCTGCTCGACGAACCGACAAACCACCTCGACCTGCAGGCAACCGAATGGCTGGAGAGCTTTTTGCACGATTTTGGCGGCGCTATCATCCTCGTCTCGCACGACCGGATCTTTCTGGATCAGGTGGTCGACAGCGTCGCCGAGCTCGAACGAGGCAAAATGGTCACCTACAAGGGCGACTTCTCGGCTTACTGGAAGCAGAAAGAGGCCGCGCGAGTACGGCAGGCCGAACTCCACGAACGGGACCAGAAAGAGGTCCAACGACTTCTGGAGTTCTTCGAGAAGTGGAAGAACACCCCATCCAAACGATCTCAGGCAGTCATGCGACAGCGATGGGCGGAGCGCATCAAAGAGAACATGACCGAAGCTCCCGTGAGCAGCGGCAAGACCATGAAGGTCTCCGTCAAAGAACGCTCGCGCAGCGGCAACGACGTAATGATCGTCGACCATCTGACCAAGAAATTTGGGGAGCGCACGCTCTTTGACGACGTCAGCCTGCACGTGGGCAGGGGCCAGCGCGTTGGCATCGTGGGTCCTAATGGAGCTGGAAAATCGACTCTCATCCGCATGCTTCTCGGTCGCGAACAGCCGACGGAGGGCAGCGTTCGGCTCGGCACGGGTGTCACCGTAGGCTACTTCGCGCAGGAAGCCAGCGACCTCGATCTCACCAGTTCTGTGTTGGAAAACATGCTGTCCGTCGGTGAGATGTTGCCAACAGAGGCGCGTACCCACCTCGGCAAGTTTCTGTTTACGGGTGACGACGTCTTTCGCCCCGTAGAGAAGTTGAGCGGTGGCGAAAAGAATAAGCTCGCGCTCGCCATTGTCACCTGGCTTCGACCGAATCTACTCATTCTCGACGAACCGACCAACCACCTCGATATCGATTCCCGCGAGGCGTTGAACACACTACTGAAATCCTATGACGGAACGTTGATCTTGGTCTCGCACGACAGACATCTGCTGAACGAAGTCACCAACTTCACCATTGAGATCGAAGGCGGCAAGGCGTCCACCTACGCGGCCAACTACGCCGAATATCGCGAGCGCAAGCAGCGTGTTGCCCGGCAGGCTGCGCAGGCGAGGGCCGATGCCGCCCAGGCTCGACCCACACCCGGTGACGGTTCGCCAATTGCCGGGATGAATTCGCACCAGTTGAGTAAGGAACGACAACGATCCGTGAAGGCAGTCCAGGCGGCAGAGAAACGAGTCGCCGAGGCAGAAGACTGGATGAAGCGAATCGAAGAGGCTCTCGCCGAACCAAACGCGCCAGAGGAAGCCATTCGCCTGTCTCACGAATATGAGAAGGCGCAGGCTGAGATGACCGAGGCAATGGGGGCGTGGGAGAAGGGGCTGCACTACGCGCAGGAGATTGGGGCCGCCGTTTGATGGTTTCTACGACCCTGCTGTTACCTATTTTGCTCGGCTGTATGGTTGGTCAAAAGCGTGCGTCTGACATGGTGGACGTCGTGAAACTCTGCCCACAAATCAAAATCGACCTCCGCTACGGAACTAAACATAATGGGGTTGGTGCGGCGGTCTATCCCGTCGGGTCGCGATGCCTGCTGCGTCGCGGTACGGCTGATCGACTGATCAAGGTCCAGAAGCAGTTGGGGAAGAAGGGTCTGGGCTTGCTGGTCTGGGATGCCTATCGACCTCTCTCGGCGCAGAAGGCGCTCTGGGCAGTGAAGCCTGATCCCCGGTTCGTCGCTCCGCCGGCGCGTGGGAGTCGGCATAATCGAGGCGCGGCCGTCGATCTGACGCTGGTCGACAAAGATGGCCACGAGCTGCCGATGCCGAGTGGATTCGATGAATTCAGCATCCGGGCTCGTCCAACATATAAAGGTGGGAGCAAGTCGTCCCGCGCGAATCGGGATATACTACGTGCCGCGATGATGGCTCAGGGGTTCTTCCCGGACAAGAACGAATGGTGGCATTTTAACGATCCGGATTGGCCCAACTATGGGCTGGTGGATGTCTCGCTTCGGCGATGAGCGCGGGAATATGAGATAATATTGCTATACGCCAGCAATCTGGCAAGCGATTGTGAGTAGAAAGCAGAACATGAGTAAGGGATTAGTAGTTGCCGCCATGAGTGGCGGAGTGGATAGCGCGGTGACGGCGGCCCTGTTGAAGCAGCAGGGTTATGAGGTCATCGGCATCACCCTGCAAATCTGGCAGGAGCACTCGGATCAGGGAAAGCACGGCGGATGCTGCTCGTTGGGCGCAGTAGAAGATGCCCGTCGCGCCTCAAACAAGCTGGACATTCCGCATTATGTGCTGAATTTCCGGGAGTATTTTGCCGACAAGGTGATTGATCGATTTGTGAGCGAGTACGCTCGCGGTCGAACCCCAAACCCCTGCGTCGAGTGCAATCGAAGTGTGAAGTTCGATGAGCTGCTTCGACAGGCGCGCAATCTCGGGGCGGATTACCTCGCAACGGGACACTACGCGCGAATCCGGTTCAACGAGACCTCGGGTCGACATGAGTTGTGGCGCGCATTGGATGATCGCAAGGATCAGTCGTATGCGCTCTACACGCTCACGCAGGAGCAGTTGAGCCACACGCTTATGCCCCTCGGCGATCTCACCGGCAAGGACGAAACGCGTCGAATTGCGGCGGAGCTCGGGCTCGCGCTTGCGAATAAGCCAGACAGCCAGGAGATCTGCTTCGTACCGAAGTCCGGATATACCGACTTCCTTGCGAAGAAGGCCCCGGAGACCATTCAGCCGGGCGAAATTGTGGATACTTCGGGCAAGCTGCGCGGGTCGCACGAGGGAATCGCCAACTATACCATCGGACAGCGCAAGCGACTTCCTGCAAGCGGCGAGGGCCCGCTTTTTGTGATCGCGCTGGAACCGGCGACCAATCGTGTGATTGTTGGATCAGACGAAGAGCTCTTCGCAAATGGTTTTGAGGCGCAGGAACTCTGCTGGAGCGCGATTGAATCGGCTAAGGAAACTCTTGCGGTTTCCGCTCGTATTCGATATAATGGCTCTGCATGCCGGTCGAACATTCGGCAGACATCATCGGGTGAAGCCATACATTGCCAGTTTGAGGAGCCGCAGCGTGCGGTGACGCCGGGCCAGGCAGCCGTGTTTTACGACGGAGATGTAGTTTTGTGCGGCGGAACCATTGAACGAACCCTGTCAGCCAGCGAATTTGAAGCGGGCAGTCGGGAGTCGGTAACAAGTTTATCAAATTAGGAGACTACCATGGCTGATCAAGACAATGAACGAAATGTGATGTTGAGCGTGTTGGCAGGAGTGGGGATCGGCGTACTCGTCGGCGCCATCGCCGGACTTTTGCTCGCCCCGAAATCTGGAAACGAGACTCGAGAGAGCCTCTCCACCACGCTGGGCGACCTCGGAAGCAAGATCACCGACCTTACCCACCAGGTATCGTCCAAGGTGAAATCGGCAGTTGATGCCACCAAGAATGCCGCCTCAGAGAAGATAGAAGACGCCAAAGAAGCTGTAGAGAAGGCGTAATATATAGCTTGCCACGAAATCGGTCGGGTAGAAAAAAATCCTCCTGACCGGAGGGATATCGTTTGAGACATAAAAGGCGTTGATTAACGTCGAACTCCATCAGTCCAACCTGATGACGACTCTCGTCTTCATTCTGGTTGGGCTGAATTCCCTCTTTCTGCTGTTCATTGGCGGATACGTTATCTTTCGCCTGCGGGGCAGCGGTTCCGGGCCAATCGCACCCATTGCCAACTTCAAGAGATACATCCTTGGGGCCGCATTAACCCTCGTCTTGCTCTACCTGATCTACTACCTTCGAGATATTCTCTTTCCGTTCGTGATCGCGTTCTTCCTCGCGTCGCTGCTTGATCCTGTGGTAACCAATCTCGAGAAGCGCAACATTCCGCGATGGCGAGGTGTGCTCTATATCTTTGCGGGCGTCTTTGTCATGTTTGCGCTGTTGCTCGTGGTTGCCCTGCCGAAGGCCGTGTCTGAAATCAAGGATATAGTTTCTCATTCGGATGAGTACGAGCGTGTTCTTCTGGATACTGCTGACCACCAATATGTTGAATTCCGCAAACCGCTGGAATTCATGGGACTTCACGATACGCCCTCCAAGTGGGTGCGATCCAAGCCTGTGGTCACGGCCGCGACTGCCATTCTATTGAGCGTGAAGGATGCGCTTGTCGGTGCTGCTGGACGAGTTCTCTGGCTGGTAATCATTCCCCTATCGCTATTCTATTTTCTCAACGAATTTCAGGTGATTCGCTCCAAACTGATCAACCTGCTGCCGGAGACGAGCCATAAAAATGTCGACAGAATCAGCTCTGAAGTAGTGGAGATTTTCAGTCGATATATTCGTGGCCTTGCCAAGGTCTGCATGATGTACGGAGCGACGGTTGGCGTGGTATTCATGCTGTTGGGGATGCCCTATTTCTTCTTTCTGGGGCTGGCAGCGGGCGTGCTCTATGCAGTGCCTTACGTGGGACCATTTCTGGCCGTTGCCGGTACGGGAGCCATCGCGCTGGCCAACGGCCGGCCGCCGGGCTACGCCATCACCATGGTGGTGGTTTTTCTGGTCATTCATTTTGCATTCGATTATGGACTCACCCCACGAATTATTGGTAAGTCAGTAAATATGCATCCGCTACTCAATATTTTCGCACTAATGATCGGGGCGACTCAGTTTGGCGTCATCGGAATGCTGCTGGCCGTGCCCGTAGCCGCCTCCATTCAGACCGTTCTTATCTATTTCTTCCCGCGACTGGCAGTACCGCCGTCTAGTCCGGATGCATCATTGATGTCTTCTATGTAGCTCGCGTTTTCGACTCCCACTCTCTCCAGATCGAGGTTGATTCATGGCAAATCTGTACGGCAAATCCTGGACTCGCGACGAGCTGCTTCAGCGAGTCGGCGACATCTCTCAACTGGCGCGGATCAAACCGACAACCCTCGCGGACGGTTTTGAAGATGGCGTAAAATCGCTGGATGTCACCAACGGCAGCGGACTCACCTTCTCCGTGCTTGCCAGTCGTGGACTCGATATCTCCACCGCAACCTACAACGGCCACGCCCTCGCCTGGAGATCTGCGCAGACTGACAAACACCCTGCTTTCTTTGAACCCACCGAGAAGAACTGGCTGCGAACATTTTATGGCGGACTACTGGTCACCTGCGGGCTTACTACTATCGGGATGGACTCAGAAGACGCCGGTCAGAAGCTTGGCCTTCATGGGCGCGCGAGCCATCTGCCGGCCACCTATGTCACCTACAGCGGCGAGTGGGAGGGCGATGAATATCACCTCTCCGTCTCAGGCAAAATGCGAGAGGCGATTATCTTTGGCGAAAATATTGAGTGGCGACGAACCATCCATACGCGCCTCGGGGAGAAGCGTTTCTGGGTGATCGACGAAGTGGAGAACATGGGCTATTCCACCTCACCTCACATGTTTCTCTACCACATCAACCTCGGGTTCCCGGTCGTGAACGAGAACTCTCGATTCTTCTCTCCCACAGTGGTCGCTGAACCACGCGACTCCGTGGCAGAGGTCGGCAAAGAGGATTACAACCGATTCCAGCCGCCCACGTCCGGCTTCAATGAGAAGTGCTACTTCCACACCATGAAACCTAACGCCGAGGGACTGGTGACCACAGGAATCGTCAATCCTGACCTTCTAAACGGCGAAGGTCTCGGACTCTATGTCACCTACCACCAGTCTCAATTCCCCTACTTCTGTGAGTGGAAGATGATGGGGCAGGGCAACTATGTGGTTGGGCTAGAACCGGGAAATGCACTGGTGCTTGGTCGCGCGAAGGAGCGAGAGTTGGGTCGACTGCAGTTCATCGAGCCGGGGGAAATTCGCAAATACCACACCGAGTTCGGAGTTGTTTCGGGCAAGGCAGACATTGACGGGTTGATTCAGAAGACGTCTATTTAGAGGGCGACCCGCCAGCAAGTCATCCTGAGGCACGAAGGATCTGCTTGTGCGTCGCGGCAACAACCACGTTGATTGATCGTCGCTGAAGGCTTCCTCTCCTTGCGCGCGATAAACGTGCCTCCAGAACAAAAGTTGTCCGCGCAGGGAGAGGTTAGGTGAGGGTCCAAAACGGAACCCTTGACCAGTTACAACGCTGAAATTCGACCCCCAACTCGGTCTTCCCCCTGCCGTATCAAATCTGTGGAGATTGATAGCGAATCGTCGGCAAGGAGAAGAGGCGTCCGACGCATCGCTTTATGATCGATCCGAACCGTCGACGTGACCCTACGTACAAGCAGATCCTTCGCTAACGCTCAGGATGACAAAATACGGCGTCCTGCAATTAGTTCCACAACGTCCATTCAGGTATTGGCTGAAGGCCTCGAGCCCCATCCTTCAGGATGGGGCATCAGGTTCATGTCAACAACCCGCCGCCGACTCTATCCTACTTCCCGGGCAATACTCCCACTTCAATATGGCTTGGGTAGAGCGTGGAGTGGTAGATGGTGTGGGTGGCCTTGATGAAGTCTGAGCTTTTGGCTTTGAAGATATCCCCAAAGGTCTGCGGGTTCAGATCGACCAGTGGGAACCAGGTGCTCTGTACCTGGATCATGATCCGATGGCCCTTCTTGAACGTGTGCAGCACGTCGGGAACCTCGAACTTCACTTCGGATACCTGACCCGGCTTGAAGGCTTCTGGCTTCTGGAAGCTCTTGCGGAATTTCCCCCGCATCACTTCCGCGCGCACCATGGCCTCATAACCCGCCAGCGACTTCGTGTCGTCGCCCGCAAAAGTCTCTTTGCTGTCATCCGGATAGACGTCTATCAGCTTCACGATGAAGTCGGCGTCTGTTCCAGTGATGCTTACGAAGAGGTCCGCGATGATCGGTCCGGCGAGCGTTGTGTCTTCTTTCAGTGGCTCAGATTTGAACGCAAGCACGTCGGGTCGACCCTCTACGAATCGCTGGTCGGCGTTCATGTAGGGCTGGGAATACCTCTTGTCGATTTTGGTGTAATAGGGCACCGGGTTTGCCGGGTCGCTCACGTATTTGCTGGTTCCGCCATCCGAGCCCGGCATGTTAAACGAGAGCGCTTTGTTCGGCTGTATGAAGAGCGATTTCGCCATGCGCGCCTTCGGCGGCCACGAGCTGAACTCCATCCACTTGTTGGCGCCGGTGGCAAACATCGTCGCCTCGGCAGGTTTGTAGCCGGGCTTATCCTTCAGGTAGTGCGCGAAGAAAGCGTATTCGACCTTCTCGCGATACTCCTCGCCCGTCTTTGCACCCAGCGCGATATCCCCGAACCTATCCCCGGGACCGCGGGACCATCCGCCGTGCGACCAGGGACCCATCACGATCATATTGGTCGCGCCGGGATTCATCTTCTCGATTCCGGAGTAGGTGTGGAGCGCTCCATGTAAGTCCTCGGCATCGTACCATCCGCCAACCGTCAGGACCGCCGTCTTCACGCCATAAAACTTGTCCGTGGTGTTGCGCGCCTGCCAGTAGGAATCGTAGGTGGTGTGGGCGACCATGTCATTCCAGAAGGCGATTTTGCCCTTGAAATAATCGGTGTTCACCTTCGAGAGTGGAGTCACTTCCTTGTAGAATTGGGCTCCCTCAGTGGGCGGCAGCGGAATCTGACCCTTCGGATTGGTGGTCGGCACGGGTCGAGCGGGACCGAAACTGGAGATGAACGAAACACTATCCATCAGGAAGAGGGCGCCGTTGTGATGGAAGTCATCGCCCATGAACCAGTTGGTGACAGGAGCCTGAGGGGAGGCCGCCTTCAGCGCCGGATGCGAGTGGATGGAGCCTACCGCCGCGTAGAAACCGGGGTAACTGATGCCCCATATTCCCACTCGACCGTTGTTGGCAGGCAGGGTTTTCACGAGGAAGTCGATGGTGTCATAGGTATCCGTACTCTCATCGATGCCCTTGTTGCGGAATGCCTCCGGGAGCTGCGGACGAACATCGAGAAAATTGCCTTCAGAGAGATACTTTCCGCGGACATCTTGATAGACGAAGATGTATCCATCGTCCGAGAAGTGGTTGGATGGTCCCAGGGAACCGCGAATTGCAGTCGGGCCATATGGCGACGCGCTGTATGGCGACCGATTGAGCATGATCGGGTAGGTCTTTGTTCGGTCGATGGGAATGTAGACATTCGAGAAGAGCCGCACGCCATCTCGCATCGGGATGTAGAGCTCATATTTCACATATCGCTCGGAGATGGGCGCAAGCTGCGCATTCCCCTTCAACGCGACCGCAAGAATCATCACGGCAATCAGACTAATCAGCCCGCCAAATCTCTTCATAAAGCCTCCCGGAACCTCGTCCCGCACTCGCCAGTTAGGATTTTTCTTATTTCGGATGAATACGACAACGTAGAATGCCGAAATGGTGGTATTATTAATACATCATGGAATCAACAACGTCTTACCGCACAACTGATCCACTTGAAACTTTGTCAGAGCCCCACGAAACCGGCCCTGCCGCTCCTGCTCGTCTGGATCGTATCGGCGCGACCGCCTCTTTTGTCTGCGCAGTCCACTGTATGATTATGCCACTTATTGTCACCACCCTGCCCCTGCTGGGCATCGGTTTTCTCGCGAATGACTGGGTGGAGTGGACGCTGGTGGGCATATCCGCGACGCTCGGCATTACGAGTCTGCATCTGGGGTATAAGGTCCACAAGTCCAAGCATGCACTTACGCTGCTGAGCGCCGGGCTTGCGTTGATTGCCGCCGGTCGAATCGGGGAGTATCACCGTACACACATGCCGAATGTGGCGATGGTCGTGCTCGGCGGACTCGCGATTGCCACGGCTCACCTTATCAACCAGAAGCTCTGCCACACCTGCCGGGTCTGCAATCACGATCGGCACACTCATTGATTTCGGGGAGTCGCTGAACCGATGGAACTGCAATCTGCCGTTAATCAGCTCAAGTCTGAGGGTCACAAGCTCACCCCGCAGCGCGTGGAGATTCTACGCGCCGTGATGCAGGCAACCGGTGCCGTTACGGCTCAGGAAGTGCTCGCGGAAGTCCAGCTAACCCACGCATACATCAGCCTCGATACCGTTTACCGGAACCTGCAAATGCTAACCGAAACCGGACTGGTCAATCAGGTAAACCTTCAAAATAAATCGACCGCGAAGTTCGAGTTTCAGGGTGTGGAACACCACCACCACGCCATCTGCTTAGACTGCAAGAAGAGCTTCTGTTTGGACGTATGCCCGTTGCCCCCCGTCGCACCAAAACCCGCCGATGACAACGGGTTTAAGGTCGTCCGCCACGCTTATGAGGTCTACGGGTACTGCTCCGGCTGCCAGGCTGAAGGCTGAATTCCGAAGGCCGATCTGAAGGCCCAAAAAAGCTGAAAGCTGAAGTCCCGGACCAAAGGCAAATGTCTCGAACCGAATCGCGGTCTGGCCGCTGCGAAAAAGCAGATCCTTCGCTCTCGCTCAGGATGACACGTTGGCGGGTTGATCGCATCCAAATGCGTTAGCTAAATCTCAAGTCCAGTTAAACCGCGCGAGATCAATGAGCGAAAACCCATCCTACATTTCATCCATACCGGACCATGCACGTGAAGAGGATATCACGGCAAAACATGGCGCCGGTCGCGGCAAGGTGGTGAAGAATTACTATCTTGGCAGAACCTACATTGGGCAGCGTGTGTATAACCGGGACGGACACCTCCAACATGAGTGGTCATTCAAGAATGGCAAGAAACATGGTTGGCAATATAATTTTCACGATAATGGAGGGATGTACAGGGCGCTGCATTTCGATAACGGGATAGAACATGGTACAGCACAGTGTTGGGGCCTGTCGGGAGCGCTTCTCGGCACTTACACCATGGATCACGGCACAGGCATAGATTTTTGGTGGAATGAATGCAACGGCAAGCCTCAGCTTACCGAAGCCAGATTCGTAGTTGATAATCTCATGGAAGGTTACGAATACTGGTGGTATTCATGGGGTAAGACAGGCGCGCTGCGGAAAGAGAAATGGTGGTCCCATGGGCGATTACATGGAATTGAACGCGAGTGGAACTATCGCGGAGGGCTTCGGCGCGGATTTCCGAATTACTGGATTTGCGGCGAGGAAGTAGATAAGCGCAAGTATGAACGCGCCGCAAAGAAAGACGCCACTCTTAAGCCATTCTCTATCGAGGATAACAAACCACATCGCATTTTTCCGCCAGAAGTAGCAGCAAAACTCGTCTGACCTATAAGATTTGCTTAAGGTTGGAGGTAGACCTCAAATCACCGGAGAATAAATCACCAATGAAGCGGAAGCTAATTCGAAAGGATATCTGAAAATGGAGATTACGAAACATAACCCCGGCACCTTTTGCTGGGTGGAATTGACGACATCGGATGCGGCAGGCGCAAAGGACTTCTATAGCAAATTGTTTGGCTGGGACTACCTGGACAACCCGATGGGTCCCGACAAGGTCTACACGATGTGCCAATTGGGAGGGAAGAATGCCGCGGCGCTGTATGAGGGGCACGACCCAAACAACCCACCCCATTGGGCGCTCTACATTTGTGTGGAAAGCGCCGACGCTACCGCCGCCAAAGCGAAAGAGCTGGGCGGGAATGTAATAATCGAGCCGTTTGATGCCGGTGGCTTCGGCATCATGGCGGATATTGCAGACCCGACTGGCGCCACCTTTAATATCTGGGAGCCCAAAGCTCACATCGGTTACGAAGTCTCCGGTGGAGTAGGCGCGCACTGCTGGTCGGAGTTGCTGGTCCCAGATCCTGCAAAGGCAAAGGCATTCTACACGGCGCTATTCGGCTGGACTGTCGATGAGTCGATGGGCTGGTACACCATGTTCAAGGAAAGTGGGGCCGAAATGGCTTTAGCGGGCATGATGGGGATGACTCCGGATATGCCACCGATGCCGCCGAGCTGGACTCCCTACTTCTACGTGGAGAATGCCGACGCGACCGCTGAAATAGCAGCGGCGAACGGTGGTCGTGTGCTGAATGGCCCACAGGACGTGCCTGGCATGGTGCGATTTGCCATTATCATGGATGCCGCCGGGGCAGTGTTCGGCATATTCCATCCGCTCGCAAATCCGGAAGGCTGAGAAGGTTAGGGCGGGGCAATTGGAGTTTGTAGCCCGAATAAACTGGTCGTTGCAACGACCTAAAAGCAGATCCTTCGTACCTCAGGATGACAAGATGGCGGGTTGATCGAACCCAGAACACCTACGCGTTGCCGGGAACACAAAGATCGACCGGAAGAGTTGCCTCTCCCGGTCGATCTCACGTCTCACTATTCTACTTAATGGCGTAGAGCTTGCTGTCTACTGACCCTACATAGACCGTGCCGTCGGCGCCGATAGCTGGCGACGAGTGGACCGAGTCGCCTGCGGTGACGGTCCACTTCAAGGCTCCTGCGCTGGTGAGGGCGTAGATTTTGGAGTCATCGCTGCCTACGTAGATGGTGCCGTTGGCGTCAATCGCGGGGGAGGACGAGATGGACCCACCCGTTGTATATGCCCACTTGAATGCGCCGGTGGAGTCGACGGCGATGATCTTGCCGTCCGTCTGGCAGATAATTACCGTGCCATCGGACGCGATAGCCGGTGAAGACTGCGCGGTGGCCGCGCCGGTGTAGGTCCATTTTACGGTGCCGTCCGGTTTGATTGCGTGCAGCTTGTGGTCATGCGAACCGACATAAATGTTTCCGTCTGCGCCAATTGCCGGAGAAGATTCCACCACATTGCCTGTCTTGTACTTCCACTTCACCGTGCCGTCTGCATTAAAGGCGTAGAGGTTGGTATCGCCGTCGCCAACGTAGATGGTGCCGTCTGTGGCAATTGAGGCTGATGAGGTGCAGTTGTTCGGAAACGCGTACTGCCATTTGAGGGTGCCATCGGGCTTGATGGCGGTGAAATTGTTGTTGAGGCTGCCCACATAGATGGTGCCGTCCCCACCCACCGCTGGGGCGGCAGACACTCCACCAACTACGTTGTACGACCATTTCTTGGTGCCATCCGGGTTCAGCGCATAGACCAATCCGCTGTTATTGCCACAGTAGATGGTACCGTCTGCCGCAATTGCCGGGCTCGATTCAAACATGTAGATGTCGCCGGTGTTGTACTTCCACTTCAGGGTTCCGGCGGGGTTCATGGCGTAGAAGTTGCCGTGATCTGATCCGACGTAGATCGTTCCGTCTTTGGCAATAGCCGGGGAACTAAAGACCATGCCGAGGGTGTCGTACGACCACAACTTGAGTCCGGGTCCGCCAGTAGCCGTGCTCAGACCCGTATTCTTACTATTCGCGTGAAACTTTGACCACGGCGAAACGCCTCCGCCTCCACCGCCGCCGCCCGGTCCACCACCACTGCTGCCACAACCGACCGCGAAAAGACATACTGCACTTGCAAGGACGCTCGCCTTTGTTGAGAACTTCTTCGTGTTCATTTCATCTCCTGGGAAGTATTCATCGAAATCAAGTTCGATGACCGATTAGAGCATACCACGCACCACCGCGTAGTGGCTGCTCTGTTCAGGTGTCCAAAAGGACGACGATTTCTTTTTTGAAACTGTTCCATGACCTTGGGATTATTTTCAGTAATGGTTTTTCCGGCTTGCCTGAGCGGTTACCGGGTAAAATAGACAGTTCACCCGTGTGTCACCAAATAGGCTCCCGCGAACGTATTAGATGCATGCAGGCGATTGCCGTATCGAATTGAGAAAATGTCAGACCAACCGGCCCGAATAATCTTATCTGGAATGTCGACCACGGAGCTTGAAGCGCTCGCGGTGCAGCTTGGTGAAAAGCGATTCCGCGGGCGACAGATCGCCGAGTGGCTCTACACGCGATTCGTTCGCAGTATCGACGAGATGTCCAACTTGCCTGCTCCGTTCCGCGCAAAGCTGAACGAGGTCGCGGTGGCGACTTCGTTGACCATTTTTCACAAAGACGCCGCCGAGGATGGCACCATCAAATACCTCGCTCAACTGCACGATGGCGAAGAGATCGAGGCGGTCTACCTGCCCTACGAGAATCGCGTCTCCATATGCATCTCCAGTCAGGTCGGATGTGCGGCGGGATGCACGTTTTGCGCGACGGCCCAGGGTGGTCTGGCGCGTGATCTCACGGCGGGAGAGATCTTCGAACAGTATCTACTTCTTGCCAACGAAAACCCGGGCCGACGCATCAGCCACATCGTCTATATGGGTATGGGCGAACCATTGTTGAATTATGAGGCCGTGGTCGGCAGCGCGCGATTGTTGATGCAGGAGGCGGGACTCTCCGCTCGACACATCACCATTTCAACGGTCGGCGTCGTACCCGGAATACTTCGGTTGGCCGAAGAGCATGAGCCGATTACGCTCGCCGTCTCGCTGCATGCCCCGGACGATGTACTCCGCGAACAGCTCATTCCTACCGCAAAGAAATGGAAGCTGGAACAGATTCTCGATGCCTGCAAGGTCTACCATCAGAAAACAAAGCGCAACCTCACCTTTGAATATCTGCTCATCGGTGGGGTGAATGACAGCTTGCTTCAAGCGCGAGACCTCGCGAAGGTCCTCGGCGATATTCCGGGCAACGTGAATTTAATTCCGTTCAACTATGTCGATACTGCCCAGGGATTCAAGCGACCCAAGCCAGATCGAATCCAGGATTTCAGAACGACGCTGGAGGTCGGAGGCAGAATCACCACGCAGCGCATGGAACGGGGCCACGGGATCAGTGCAGCCTGTGGTCAGCTCAAGCGCACCGCCGGAACCATTCGCGTACGTAACATCTCACCAAAATTGAATGTTGAACTTACGCCGGTTGGATAGTAGATTTCGACTTCCGATTGTCGGCCTGATGGTATTCATAGCTATCGCGGGTGGTTGTCGACCGCCGATAAAGTTTGCGCCGCCAAAGGCGCCGAAGCAGAACAGAGTTCCGCCGACCATTCTCTCGAAGGGGATAACGGTAAACTGGTTCGAAAAGCAGAAAAATGGCACGCTGCGGCACTTAATGGACATTGAAGCCGAGACTGGCACATTGATTTCGGGCAAACAGTCGGGCGTGCTGCGCAATGCACACGGTATCCTTTATAAGGAAGGTAAACCGGCTGCGCGATTTGAGAGTCCTTTGGTTAATGCCGAAGAAGAGAAGAAGATTGTCCGCGCGACGGGTGGAGTGGTCGCACACAGCATTGATCCTCCGGGCGTAACGGTCTGGGCGGACAAGGTGACCTGGAATATTCAGGGTGATAAGGTAGTAGCGCGCGAGAACGTGCGATTCACCTATCTTCGCAAGGGCGATACCGCACCCTACGCAGAAGGTGGTCCGATGGACCAGTGTACTATCGACACGACGTTGAAGCGTTTTCACATTCCGTAATGGTTTGCGGGAGGCACTAATTATGCCGGAAGAAGAGAAATCCGAAGATATACCTCAGGATCAAGACCCATCGACAGGTACGCCAAACAAGGCGCTCTCTTCGGTCCAGCGCATGGCACTGAGGGGGACATTCCCGGCAAGGGCGGATCACCCATTATACAAGTCGGGAACCGTGACTCTCCACTTGCATCCAGACAAGCGAGAGCTGACAGTAGACACCACGAATCCGAGTGAGACCGAGACGGAATAGGCTGCAAGCAATATTTTAGTAACACAGAGACCAAATACGAGAGGCACTATCAAGCATGTTCTGTAGTTTGAGACCCGACGTCTATTCGCGCTTTAGATTGGCCGTTGCCATAGTGGCGAGCGCCGCAATGGTCTTTGCCGTCTCCATACCGCTTCTGGCGCAGGGGACTCAAAAGCCCGCCAAAAAGAACGGACCGGTAAGGTTCGGCAACATCCTTATCTCCGACTATGATTCGCTCGGGGGACAGTTTGGAACGAAAATAGAAGCAACAGGTCCGAACACCACTGTGGACGTGTTCGACGCAAAAGATGCTTCGTCTAAGACGCAACTCAAGGCTCACCATTTTGTGGCGCTGATGTCGACCCAACCCGACCCCAAGGATAAAACAAAGCAGGGTCCGCAGCAGGTTGATCGGGTAGATGCCACGGGAAATCTGCGCTACACCAGCACGCGCAAAAACAAAGAGGGCGTCACACAGAAGGTCCACGGCACGGCCACGAAGGGCACCTACTTTAATCTGGAAGCGCGAGTCGAATTGACCGGTCCCATAGATTTTGAAGCACAGCTCACCGATAAAGCTGGCGCAATGTTGCAGACGGCTAAAGGCATCACAGATTCCGCCATCTATGATGAAGATAAGCAGATTCTTAAAATGAAAGGCGTCGAAACCATCTCGGTGATGACGCCGAGTCTCAAGGAGCCTGCCGTGCTTACCGGCGCGAGCGACCTGACACTCGAATTGGCAGAGACGCCACCCAAATTTCATATTGATGGCGGCACGTTGAAAGCAACCCCTGCAGAACAACCCGCCAAACCACCCGTCAAGAAAAAGCCGTAGGTCACCACTCTTTGGAAATTCGGACTGAACAACTTATCAAGGTTTACCGTGGTCGCAAAGTGGTCAACGGTGTCAGCCTTGTTATCAAACAGGGCGAGATTGTCGGCCTTCTCGGGCCCAACGGTGCGGGCAAG
>JBDUAM010000548.1:0-1749 GCA_040004655.1 Chthonomonadales bacterium
TCCATGACGGCGTGCCGGTATTGGAATCCACCGTTATCTGCGAATACCTCGACGTCATCGGCAAAGAGACCTTCGTAGCCAATCTTTACATCGTGTGAACGGAAGGTGTGGGTCAGCACGTCACGCCAGTGATAGTTGTGCTGGATAAAATCGCCTTGAGCGAAGCCAGCCCCGAAACCCTGGCCTACACCGGTTACATTCACCACTGGAACACTGAACAGGCCCGTTGCAGGCTGGATGCCCTCAACCCGCATGGCCGCGAATGCCGCCTCATTCAAAGTATCCGGGCTAAACGTATGAGTTTCATTCCCCTGAATCGCGTATTGGCTGAAGGTATTTGTCGTCTTGAACGCAGCTCGCGGATTTGTTCCATTGCTGTTGAGGGTTGTTCGATAGTAGGTTCCGTAAAGACGATCTTTACTGAAGTTTTTATCTAGCCGCAGGTTATATTGCAGACCGTTACGGAAAGACGTATCCGAATAATTTGCGGTGTCCAACATGGCCGTGTTGCACGGCAGATTGAACGTAGAGGGCGTGCCGCAGATGGGCGTGCCGTTCGTATTGACCGGATAGAGAGATGCTGCGGTGGCCGCAACCTGCACGTTAGCAACATTGCTCACCGGATAGATTGTAAGCAGTTTTGTTCCAATCGAGTCAGGAAAGGTCTTGGCGGCAAAGGCGGTAAAGGCTGGATCTTCAAAGGTAATGCTGGACGATATCGCGTTCGACGCGCGCAGCGGCTCGATTCCAAAGAAGAAAAATCCATCGTGATGCGGGATAATCGGGCCGCCGATCGTCGCCGAGATATTGTTGCTATGAAATGGATTGTATTTCCTCGTGAACTCAGTGCCGGCAAAGAGCTTCTGATAGGTGAAATAGTCGCTAGCATTGCCGTGATATTGGCTCCCGCCAGATTTCGTCGTCATCGTCATCTGAATCGAACTGGCTCGACCGTAATCGACATTGTAAGTATTGGTCTGGATCGTCGCTTCCTGAATCGAGTCCGGGTTAGGAGTCATATTCAGAACGCCGGGGCGGATAGAACTGCTGACATCCAAACCATCCACGATATACATATTGCCGACTGCGCCCTGCCCATTCGCGCTGGCATCGACCTGCGTCTCGGTCGAGAAATTGTCGCGTCCTGATCCGGGGCTTCCGTTTGATGTGATACCCGTCCCCGTCACACCGGGGGCAAGCGTCACCAGAGAGATCATGCTCCGGCCAGCAAGGGGCAAGGCCGAAAGGACCTGAGTCGAGAGAGTCTCCTGAAGGCGGGTATCAGCGGTATCCAGCAGCGGAGCGGTCGAGGTGACGTCGACCACCTGCGTCGCGCTGCCTACGACAAGGTTGATGGGAACATTCATGGTCTGGTTGGTCTGGAGAGTCACTGCGGTTCGCGATGCGCTGAATCCACTCATCGTCGCCGAGAGTGCATATGGCCCCGGAGCCAGACTGACAAACTGATAGACCCCCGCATTGGTTGTAACAGTAGTTCGCTGTTGGCCAGTCGCGGTGTTGCGAAGGGAGATAGTAGCTCCAGGTACCATCGCCCCGCTGGGGTCGAGGACAACGCCGGAGATCGTTCCGCTGAACTGCGCATAGGCGCCCTGAACGGCGAACAGGGAACACAGTAGGAAACATAGTGAAAAAAAGTGATTGGTACGAATCATCTGGACACTCTCCATAAGCCTTACCTCTCGCTTCCCATTGCCCCTCGGGTCGCCTGGAAAGAAAGAGTGGCGAAAA
>JBDUAM010000551.1:0-5796 GCA_040004655.1 Chthonomonadales bacterium
GGTAGTGACTCGCCTTGAAATCCACTGGATGTCTGGCAAGGTCCAGATCATGGAGAATGTCAAGGCGAATCAGATACTCAAGATTAAAGAAGAGGCTTAGCCCTAATCGATCTTATGGTGCTTCAGGTATTCGCCCATCGCCATGCCCCCGCGACCGGAGGTGTGCTGGTTCAGATATTCTTGATCTTCTGCTTTTAGTTTACCAAAGTCCCCATGGCTCTCGCGGGTAAGCTGCCCGAGCCGAACTTCAAATTCTGACGGTGGCTGGACCGGCAAAAACCCCAGTCGATAAGCCCCGTAGAACACGAGAAAAACGACGGCGACTATGATCAAGCCCGCGACGATAGGGTTTGGTTCTGACTTTAAAATAGATTTCTTTGCTTGCTCAGTTGACATTACTCTCTCCTCTGATAGCGAATGGATCAGTGCAAAACGATAGGATTCATTACTCCTTCGGTTAACCGTACAATGTGATCAGCGGCTACATTTTCGAACGTTTGCGATTTGCCATCTGGCCAGCGTACAGTTACCTTCTCCAGAACCTTTACATCCCCCAGACCAAAGTGGACCCTCGGATCACTTGACGAGAGGTAACTGCTCGCCGGGCTCACAATTGAAGTCCATGTTACGCCACCCGAAGTCGAAGTGAGCTTAGCTCCATATGCGAACCGGTTCCGACCGCCAGATCGAATGTCAAACGTAATCCAATGAGCATTCCCGGTCGACTGATTGTGCAGCAGCAGTGGCGAACCCTCGTAATCAACCACGAGAACGTCCATCTTGCCATCGTTGTCAAAGTCGCCGGTAGCCATTCCACGCCCCAGCATCTTTTTGGTGACACTCCCAGACATTCGAGGGATCAGATCCACGAATTGTCGGGACTTCGCTTCGTACTTATCCGGCTCGTTATGAAAGAGCATTAATGGTTGTTTAAATGTCATTGTTGGATTTACCTGCTCTACCTTGTCATAAACATGTCCATTTGTAAACATCAGGTCGGGCCAACCGTCATTATCCACGTCAATCCACTTGGCGCCAAATCCGAGCGGATTGAGCGTTGCACCCGCAATTCCTGTTTTATCTTCCATATGTTCAAAAAGCATATTGCCTGCGTTGTGAAGCAGCGAATAGGGCTCATCGGAAAATGCGCTGACCGCAAGGTCCAATCGACCATCACGATCATAATCAGCCCAGTCGGCGCCCATTGCCGCGATGGAATGACCTGTATCGGCTGTGGATGCCCCGCTCTGCTGTCCCAGGTTCTTGAACTTTAGGCCACCGACGTTGTGCATCAGTTCCGCAGGAAGTCCATCGTTTCCAATATAGAAGTCGATCTTGCCATCGTCGTCCACGTCTGCGAATGCCACCACAAGCGCCTTGCCGTGCGTATCTTTCATTCCAGATGTATTGGTGATTTCCCGAAATTTACCGTTGCCCAGGTTCTCCCACATCTCGGCAAATTCTGGTTTGTAAGTGATGGGAGGGCACCCCGTCTTAACTCCGGGCATCATCTCACAATATTGCGGCTCTTTGGGGCCGAATATCACGTAGTTCAAAATTACCAGCGTCAGCTTGCCGCTGCCATCCAGATCCATAAAACCTGCGCTGCTGCCCCAATGATTCTTGTTCGTTGGGCTGAGCCCTGCGGCAGTGGTCACGTCGTCAAACTTATGCCCATCCACATTTCGCAGCAGCGCCAATCGGCGATACCCGGTCAGAACGATGTCCAGTCGGCCGTCTCCATCGTAATCGCCGACTGCGACGCCTTTCCAATCCCCGGTGATTTTATCGAGTCCAGCGGCAGCCGTCACCTCTTCAAACGTACCATTCCCCTTATTGCGGTAGAGGCGTGCGTGGGGTGAGGCTACAAGGAGAATATCCATCCATCCATCGTCATCGAAATCGAGGAAGGCGCATCCGCAGCCAAATGCCTCCAGATTTCGCATGGGTCTGGGCTGTTGCTTCCAGACGTGGTTGATGCCACCCTTGTCGGCGACGTCCTCCAGAGAAATGCCATAGGCGCTGCCGGTTGCATTGGAGGTTGGTATTACGGGTGGAGAGGCGCCCTGCGCTGGCGAGGCATTCTTGTGTCTACAGCCGAATTGAACGGACAAAACCGTAAGAACGGCAAGGGAAAGCCACATAGAATAGGTCCGTTGTTTATCGGCGCCGTTATACCGCAAGTCACTTCTCCGTAACAGGTGCGTAGAATTCGATGCGACAGACTTACATTTTAGAGCCGAAGCAGAGGTTGTCCACAGCTCAATGGTACCGGTATTATCAGCAGGTTGCTATTACTATTCTTCTTCACCACACATGGCACAAATTACTTCCATTGCTGAGAATTTGTTACCACGAAAGATCATACTGTTTTGCATTGTGCTACCAACATTAGAATCAACGGCACACTGTGGACCATTGATTCGTACGTTAGGGTAGATTCAATGAATGATAAATAGGCGGCAAACCATTTGAAAAAGGGAATTCTGCTTTTCTCACACGGCTCACTCCTCTGCGGATCAGAGTCGACCCTCGGGGAGCACGTCCGTCGTATTCAGGCGACGGGTGACTTCGATCTCGCACTGGCGGGATTCATGAACTACTCGGAACCGGCGTTTGAAGATACCGTGGCCGAATTCGTGCGACAATCAGTCACTGATATCACAGTCGTTCCTTATTTTTTGGTGCCGGGGAAGTTTGTACGGGTCGATCTGCCCGCTCGTGTTGAAGCGGCAAGGTTGCTGCATCCTGAACTGAATATCCGAGTCGCCCTGCCGCTGGGTTTTGATCCTGCGCTTTCGACGGCATTGATCACCCTCGCTGGCCAACTTCGACGGCAACCAGACTGGCGTGTATCAGAACTTGAAGTTCGCAAGGGCTGCCGAAATCGGTCAGACTGTCCGATGTATGACGTTGCCATCTGTGGAACGCGGACTGCTATACCGAAGTCTAACTTTTCAACGCTCGTAGCAAACACATTCAATACAAATCCTGACGAGACCGCCTTGCTCGTAATGGTCCACGGCAGTCCGCGCACCTCGGCGAATGCCCCGATGCACGAGGTGCTAGAAGTAATTCGGCAATCGGGTAGGTTTAAGGGAGTGGTGGCGGGGTTCATGGAGTGCAACGAGCCGGACATCCCCACGGCCATTCGGACGTGTGTAGAATCGGGGGCGAAAGCAATCGCCGCTGTGCCTTATTTCCTGCACACAGGCAATCACGTCGCGGACGATCTGCCCACTATCCTGGATCAAGCGGTTATGGACTACCCGGATATACAATTCGGAATGTCAGCCTACCTCGGCACCTCCGAAGCCGTTACCGATTTGCTCACTCGCAGGTCGAATGAAGTCAGCCCTTAGTTATTCGGAGCGGTGTAGAGCGCCACAATCGCGGGGTAAGTTCCGGGTGTAAATTTTACGTGCCCGTCCACATAGCAGATGTTCTGCGCACCCAATTTTTTGCCGAGAAACACGTCGTTCGTTGTCTCCCCAAGGTGTTCCCCGAGCCCATCGCACATCACCATTGGCTTTTCCGACACTCGAGTAATGGTAGCTAGTGGATGGCTACAGACGCCTTGCGAGTCATTATTGAACTGAGAAAACCCGGGAATGACGGACCAACCGTGGGCGCATAGGAAGTTGTAATCTGAGGGGTAGATGGCCGCGCGACCTTGCTGCCCGTGCATGGTGGGGCAGAAGAAGATGGCATCATTTTTGATATAAGGTAGCGTCACCGTCTTCAGAAAAATCCCCTTGCCGTTGGGGTCCTTATGAAGTTGCGGAGGAAATTGGTAGATCATGTCATTGAAGTTGGCTACGGGGAAGGTCTCGTCGTAATCCTGCAGGTACATGGTGAGCGCCAACCCGTGCTGTCGAAGGTTGCTGGTGCAGGTCGACTTTCGGGCGGCTTCGCGGGCACGAGCGAATACCGGAAAGAGAATCGCCGCGAGAATCGCGATAATGGCGATAACAACGAGAAGCTCAATCAACGTGAATGCGGCCCTGCGATTAGACACTTGTACATGCTCCCCAGCCCGGTCTGTTCCAGACTCTTGTGAAAACGATGCGGCCTGCACAATTATAGCGCAGACCGCGTTGTTACGACCTCTGGGGTGGACCTCCGCCTACGGGGCTGAGAGCTCCGGGAAGGCGCTTGATCTTATCTGGATTTGGAGGATCAGGCCAGGCATTTGGCCCGGCTGGCGGCGCTTTAAACTGATATTGATCCTGCGGGCTTGAGACTATTCCACGAACACTGATGATGACGGCGGCACATACGGCGCCAGCCATCAGATAAGCCATAAGTCGTTGAGGACTGGACCCAGAATTCAATTTTATTTCAATCATACGGTCAACTCCAATGGCAAAAATGCGATTGCCAGATGCAAGAGGATGGGCGGATGATCAAATCCGCCCAACCGTCAACTTACATTGTCACTGGCGCCCCAACATCACGGGTTACAACAACCCGAACTACTTGCCTACAGGCGAGGTGGGACCGGGGAGCCTTGCCAACTTATGAGGATTTGCCGGATCGGGCCGGGCGTCATCGCCAGCGGGAGGAGCCTTGTCAGCAAACTCGTCCTTCTTCCCACAACCGGTCACGATCATTCCAATCGTGACGAATGCCAACATGAAGGTGAGTATTCGCTTCATATGCATATCCTTTACTGGAGATCCCAGATGTACTGGTTTCGGTCAATAACGTGAACATTCGTGTTCAATGTGTTCACTGTCCAGTCCGTTCCAGCTGCTGCTCTACCGGCGCTCATGAACTTGACATGGCTGTCGCAGAAGACAATGTGGCCTCCCATGTTGCCATGCCTTGGTTGTTCAAATCCGCCGTATGGGCCCATGAAAGAACCCTGACCCCAGCCGCCGTTCCCCCAGATACAGCCTTCCGGGGTGGTGAGGGTAGCAGGAGCAAGTAGATAGTAATAGCCGCCATTCAACGGGTAGAGAGATTTAGTAGATCCGACAAAGGAGCGATATGCCGCGGAGTCAGCAAAACCCGAACCACCTGCCATTACAGTCGCGGCGGGCTGCTGAATCGCTGCAAGAGCTGTTGGAGGACCGGATTCAAAGGTGTTGACCAGGTCGTTGTAGTCAGAGCAGTTTGCAGAGAAGTTCATGTAGTCCACATTCCACCCGTAACCTGGCCAGATGGACATATTAGACGGATTAGCGCTAATCCAAATGGAGGCGCCGTTTATAGCGCTGATAGCATCGGGCATATTCGGGCACTTCATGCACTGCCAGTTCTTGATGTACGGCTGGCAGAGGCCAAGAGCGGTTGATCGACTCCGGCGAATACCATCTGGATCCATTTGAGCGTCTTCCAACGTGGAGGTGCGGAATCGGGGCATCCGTTCGTCGTAGTCTTGATTGTACATGTAGACTGCGGTGCCGATCTGCTTTAAATTGGACATACACGATGCCTGTCGTGCCTTCTCACGTGCCTGTGCAAAGACTGGGAAGAGAATGGCCGCGAGAATCGCGATAATTGCGATAACGACGAGCAACTCAATGAGGGTAAAACCATTTCGCTTGAACGACTTCATTGTGCTCCTCCTTATTTGGAAGCATGCGGCGTAGATAAAGCTCATATCCTAGAAATCCATCTGCGACCAGATGGTTGTGAGTTCGAGGCGCCTGTATCCATTAATAACATGGACCCATTGGTATACAGAACACTTTTTGCATTCTGAACCAATATCAACTGAGTGTCAATCAACCATATGGAGGATATTTCCTGCCACTTAATTCACTCCTTTGAAGACTGCCTTACACGGCC
>JBDUAM010000617.1:0-5780 GCA_040004655.1 Chthonomonadales bacterium
TCGGGATAATTAAGGGCGGCAAAATTGTACTTGTAATCTTCAAGCTCAGGGCCATCTACACACTCAAACCCGAGGCCGATGAGCGCCTGACGAACACGCGCCATGGTAACGGTAAGCGGATGACGTCGACCAATTGGAGACACACGTGCAGGAAGGGTAACGTCGAGTTTCTCTGATTGGAGCTTCAGATTGGTCTCGCCGGCCTGCAAATGAGACTTGCGGTCGTTGGCGAGTGTCTCGACCTCTTCCTTTGCCACGTTAATCCGCGCGCCAAAGGCTGGCCGATCCTCTTTCGGCAGTGTGTCGATGGATCGCAACTGGGCCTGAATAGAGCCCTTGCCCCCGAGGTACTTTCCCTCAATGGCCACAAGCGCCTGAACCGATGCCGCAGCTTCGATCTCGCTTTTTGCCAGGGTTATTAACTGATCAAGGTCGTCCAAATCACCTTCTCCGCAATGACATCTACTACTCACACATGAAAACACCCCGGACTGCACTCCATTGCTGGAACGTTGCAGCCGGGGCGAATACTTTCCCGTTAAGGCGAAAGTTTACGCTGCAGGTTTGGCTGCTGCACCAGATGCGCTCGCCGCCTGTGCGACGAGCGTCTTAAATGCAGCATAGTCTGTGATGGCCATATCGGCAAGAACCTTGCGGTTGATCTCGATATTCAGCTTGGATAAACCTTCAATGAATCGATTGTAAGTAAGACCGTTTGCGCGGCAACCTGCATTGATTCGAGCAATCCACAATCGGCGAATCCTTCGCTTCTTGTTCCGGCGGTCGCGATATGCGTAGTTACCACTCTTCTGGAACTGCTCGTTCGCGGTCTTGAACAGGGTTCGCTTCCCGAGGAAGTAACCACTGGCAAGATTCAAAATCTTCTTGTGGCGCTTCTTGACCATTGTGCCACGTTTTACTCTAGGCATCCTTCATCTCCTATCGGATGGGAGGTGGTTCTAAATGAACCGCTCTTCTATTCCCAATCCCTCGTTACATCTCTTGTTGATACGACTGATTAGTGACCCACACCCAGCATGCGTGAAATGCGCTTCTTGTCACCCTTGAAGAGTTCCGAGTCAGCTTGCAGCCTGCGGCGCGTGCTACCCGATTTTTTCATCATCAGGTGGTTCAATTTGGTGCTGTTGCGCATGATCTTGCCGGTTGAGCTGATCTTAAAGCGCTTTGAACAGGTCTTGCGCGTCTTTAGTTTCGGCATTTTACTTCCTTATACAAGAATCGGATCAACCTTCGACCCGTACATCGCTTACGACTTTACGTTTTGGCAGGCGCCAGAATCATGGTCATCGTGCGGCCTTCCATTGCAGGAGCCTTCTCTACCATAGCGGTAGGTCCGGCGGCCTCTACGACTTTATCCAGCAACTGTTTTGCAAATTCCGGATGGGTGATTTCGCGACTGCGGAAGCGAACGGTAAACTTCACCTTATCGCCGTCCTTCAGAAACTTAAGAGCGTTCTTGAGTTTGAATTCAAGATCGTGATCGTCCGTACCTGGCCGAAGGTAGATTCCCTTGAGGTCCCCACCCTTTTGCTTGGCATGGGCCTCTTTTTCCTTCTTGGCAGTATCGTACTTGTACTTACCGTAATCCATGATACGGCAGACCGGCGGATTGGCGGTTGCAGCAATCTCGATCAGATCAAGACCCTGCTCTTTTGCGGAATCCAGTGCTTCTCGAATGTTTACCACACCGAGTTGCTCATTATCCGGACCAATCAGTCGTACGTCACGAACTCGAGGCAAATCCTTATGGAACCGTAGGATTTGCTCGTTCACACGAAACTCTTTGTTTATGGGTGCTCCCCCTGCGTTATCACTTATCCAACCCGAAAAGACAATTCTCTGCTCGACAAAACGGGTATGAGACCCATTTCGAGCAACGGGACGTAGTATACCAGAGGCGCAGTTCCAGCGTCAAGCCTGATAACGAGGGCATTTCTGGACGTCCCGGCACAGTCGACCTGCATAGTACCGTATACGACTGAACGAACTGCCTCGGTAGCGGACGAACAGGATATGTTTGACCCTGATTTCCGATGCGGGCTATAATTCGACCACCATGAGACCGCGATTTAAACACTACAATCTAACTGGAACTACCCAATGAGCCCGGATCAGGCGACTCTCAGCATTGTCATTGTGAATTGGAATACGCGAGAGTATCTTCTTGGCGCTCTCAAATCTATTTATGATGCTCCCCCGGACTATTGCATTCAGGTGATCGTGGTGGATAACGCCTCAACCGATAGTAGCGCGCAGGCAGTTCAAGATGCGTTTCCGCAAGTCGAGTTGGTCGCCAGTGATACTAATCTTGGATATGCATCAGGCAACAATGTTGGAATGAAACTGGCGACGGGCGACTATGTTTTACTGTTGAACCCAGATGTAGAACTGGAGCCGGACGCCCTGAACCGGGCAGTGGCTATTGCGAAAACCAAAGATAAGTTGTCTGCCCTCGGCGCGCGGCAGATTACTCCGGAGGGAACTATTCAGCGATCCGTCCGCGGATTTCCAAAGCCTGCTTCTGTATTCTACGAAGCTATCGGACTGAGCAGGCTCTTTCCCAGAAGCAAACTGTTCGGCGCGTACAGAATGACCTGGTTCGATTACAAATCTGAGATGCACGTCGACCAACCGATGGGAACATTTCTGCTGATTCCATCGCCTGTATTGAAGGAAGTCGGCCTTCTGGACGAGCAGTTTCCCATCTTTTTCAATGAGGTAGACTGGTGCTATCGGGCGAGCCTTCAGGGGTACGTCGCATGGTATTCACCGGAGGTTGAACTGCTTCATTACGGCGGAGGCAGCACACGCCAGGTGAAGCCAAAAATGGCATGGGAATCCCGCAGAAGTCTGCTGGATTACTACTGGAAGCACTACCGCGGAATTGCATACCTACCGATCTTCTGGATTGCTTCAGCCGCATCCTACATTCAGACAAAAATCGTCTCCTCAAAGCGCGCTAAATAGGGCCCCTCTTGGATCTCTCCATCATAGTTCTCAACTGGAATACGGTCGATGAAACGCGCGACTGCCTGAAGTCGATTTCCGATTTCCCACCCGATTGCGACTATGAGGTCATGCTTGCCGACAACGCGAGTGAGGATGGCAGCCGAGAAATGGTGCGAACCGAATTCCCTGATGTTACGCTGGTCGCCCACCCCATCAACCTCGGATTTTGTGCTGGCAATAACAGAGCGATTCCATTTACATCGGGTCGATACGTCTTCTTTCTCAACTCCGATACAGTAATGACCCCGGGCGCGCTCGCCAACCTCGTGCGATTTGCCGACGATCATCCTGAGGCCGGCATTATCGGTCCGAAGTTGTTGAATCTGGATGGCTCCCTTCAGTACTCCTGCCGACGGTATCCTGATCTTGGTGCGGGTTTCTTTCGGAATACGCCGCTTGGCAGGCTCTTCCCCGGAAATCGCTACACGAAGGACTACCTGATGAGCGACTGGGATCATGCCACCGTAAAGAATGTCGACTGGGTCTCCGGAGCAGCGTTACTCATCACACGTGAAATGCTGACCACCACCGGCGGGTTCGACGAGGGATTCTACATGTATTGCGAGGACGTCGACCTCTGTTTCCGCGTCCATGAACTCGGCAAAGACGTGCTTTATCTTCCCGATTCCGTCATTTATCACATCATCGGGCGTAGCAGCACCAAGGTTCCAACTCGTATGACGTACTACTTCCATCGCAGCATGTATCGGTTTTACCGAAAGCATTACGTGACAAAGACTTCCATCTTCATTCGACCACTAATCATTCCCGGTCTCATCGCCCGAGCGAGCGGACAGATATTGAAATACAAATGGCGAAACCTGACTGGTAAACATACGCGAGGGGTGAAGAAGTAATGCGTGCCAAAACGCCGCCACCTTCACTCACTCCTGCGCCCGGATCTATCCAGATTCCGCCGGCCGTTTATGCGCCGATCTCGTTGATGGTTTTTGCCGTGCTGATTCTTACAGGTGGATTCGGTGGGATGCTGTACGACAGGTTTAACCCGTCTTCGAGCATGTCCAGCCTGGCGCAGATTGCCGCGATCCCAATTGGAGTCATCCTCGCCGCATTGGCCGGAATGATGTCGCTTCGCAATGCGAAGCACATCCGCGTTCCGATCTGGCAATGGCTAATCGGTGTCGCAATGATTGTCTCTGTCGGCACGGCCTTTTTCTCGCATGATACCTACACTTCCTTCACGCTGGTGGCCTACGAAATTGGAGCCGTCTTCCTTGCCATCGGGGTCAGCTACATGGTCCGGCAAGGTCACGGACGAATTTCGGCAATCTGGTTCGCGCTCTCCTCGGTTTTTGTCTCCGTTCAGGGACTGCAGGAATACGTCATCCGGTTGCGGGATGGAGACCCAAACTGGCGAGTATTTGCTAACTTTGCCGTCCCGAATTTCCTGGCGGGATACCTCCTCATCGGTATTGGAATGACGTTGGCGCTCTTAATAACCTCGAAAGCTACTTCTCAACGAATTCTCTGCGCATTCGGCTTGCTGCTCCAGATTGTGGTACTCATTTTGACGGGATCTCGGTTCGGTATGATGGCGTTTGCTGCGGAAGCAATACTGTTCGTTAGCCTGATGGTCCGCGCGAATGTCTTGCCGGCGCAGACGAAGAAGGGCATCTTTATTGGCGCGGTTGGGCTGGTCATTGTGTTCGCGATTGTTGGTCGTCCGTTGCTCCGTCGACTACTGGACACCAGCACGCAGGGCTACTCCGCCCAATTTCGAGTGCTCACATGGAAAGGCGCGGCGGCGCTGTCTATGGCAAGCCCCATCATTGGTAACGGACCCGGCACTTTTGAAATCGCATATCCAAAGTATGCGAAGGTCGGTTACACGCAGCACGCGCATAACAGCTACCTGCAGTTTGCGGGGGAGATCGGTTGGCCCGCGACTATCTGCCTCATTCTCGGTTGTTTTGCCATACTTGGGCGAGCTTTACGCAACCCGACGCCCCCCGAGGATGGCGCCGAACCCGTCCGCGAAATGCAGATCATTCTGGTTGGCGCCGTCGCTGGAGTCGTGGGTTTGCTTGTTCACAACTTGTTTGACTCAGACTTCTACGTCCCCGCGATTGCCATCAGTTTTGCCGCAGCCCTCGGCTGGATAAATGGCGCGACCCCATCCGCGCCATCGAACACAGATGGCAAAATTCCCACGCGCGCAATCAAGATATTTGCTGGTGCAGTCGGTGTTTTGATCGTGCTTCACGCAACGAGGCAGTTTGCAGGCAGAGTACAGGCTCGATCTGCGGCAGATTCATTCGACCTTGCAAAATCCATGTTGCGCCAGGGAACCACTGATCCGTCCATCACTCAAAACACAATGCTAAATGCCATTGATGAGTACAAGATCTCGTTAGGTATTGACCCCGGAAATGGGGAGGTGATGCTCAATCTTGCCTCGCTCTATCAGTCGCTCGGGAAGTACCCTGAGGCAGCCGAGAGTTATGTGAATGCCCAGAAGTCCCTCGGGTCGGGAAAATCCTATTATCGCCAGGGCCGGATGGAACAGGTCCGGAAACGCCTACCCGAAGCGGTTGAGTTATTCAAGAAGTCTCTGGAGATCGAGCCGAACAACTTGCAAGCGTTACTTACTCTGGGCAGTTGCTATCAGGAACTAACTTACATAAATCAGGCGCGAGCAACGTACCAGAAGATGGAAACGCTTTACAAAGGCGACATCGGCAAAATACGGGCTCTTCCTGAGCTGCCCGATTGGGAATTCGGGGTTGCAT
>JBDUAM010000386.1:0-5775 GCA_040004655.1 Chthonomonadales bacterium
TGGATCGGGACCGGACTGAAAATGGGCGGCGGAATGGGCGGCGAACATTCGGTCCCAAAGCAGTCGATTGAAGTCCTTGGGTTGAATCCGGTGCGAATAGCCTTGACCGGTATGGCCGCAATAAGGCAAAATCAATTAGAAGGTCAAGTATTTGCAGGGCATTGGCTGGTGCAGGATGAATTCTTGATCAGTATGGCAATGCTGTTATCTGGCGCAGATTCAAATCAGTCGCGAAACTGATTTGTTTGAAACCTGGTCCGTAAAAGAAGAGTAGTTCACTTATCTAATGGTAAATGAATTCACGGCCCGGGAGAATAGGACAATCGCGGTCGTAATGGAACAGACCGACGCACTTATTGTGCAACGCACGCTGCGAGGCGAGCTAAATGCCTATAACGAACTGGTACAAAAGTACCAGCGCCAGGTCTATAACCTGGCGTATCGAATGCTAACATCTGCGGATGACGCAGGGGATATTGTGCAGGAGACGTTTATCAGGGCATATACGGCTCTCGGATCGTTCAGGCAGGATGCGAGCTTTTTGACGTGGCTCTACAAGATCACGTCTAACCTGTGCATCGACCACATGCGGTCCCGCCGGGCAAAAGGCGCACTCTCGTTGGAAGTGGAGCTGGAAGAGGGCAGAGAGCCTGCCGCCGATAGATCGACCTCGCCCGAGGACGTTGTGGTACGAGGCGCTGTTGGAGAGATCGTGCAGAAAGCTGTCATGAATCTGCCCGACAAATATCGAATTGTAGTGGTCATGCGACATCTTCGAGGATTGAGTGTTGAAGAGATCGCAGAAGAATTAAATCTGCCGTCTGGAACGGTAAAGACGCACCTGTTTCGGGGTAGAGAGATGTTGCGAGAACGATTAAGTGGTGTGCTGGAAATGGAAACTGATGGACGAAAATAGGTTATATGAGTCGCAGGAAGAGGGCTACTCTGTCTGCGCAAGATATCGGGAGCGGCTCCCGGATTTGATCGAGGGATACCTCGATGCAATGACGGCCGAAGCTATTCGCGCCCACCTATCCGTCTGTTTTATGTGCTCTCGCGTTTATGACGAGATGGAGCGTACCATCAAGTTGGTGGAGACACTGCCCTTTGTAGATCCGCGTGTGGATTTTGGACCGAGTATTATGACTGCCATTTCTCGACAGGAGAATTCACATGGACCACGACAGTGGTGGAAATGGCGCCCTCGCCGAGAATAGTGTTCCTCCTGTTATTCGACAAGAATTATCTGTTGATGACGAATTCGTAGATGCAGTTCTAACGCCACTTGGAAAACTCCATCCATTCAGTCCCGTTCGTCGACTTGCTACGTCTCTTATCCAGGGAAAACGTGTTGACGGCAAGCAATCTGCCATCGACTCGCTGAAAAACCCTCCGGGCTGGACATGGCATGATAAGATTGTGGCGGCCTGGTGCTTGAGCGCATCGGATCTCTCCCCGCAAGATCGTGATCAGTCAACTGACATCCTTCTTGAGGCCCTCGAAGACAAAGACCTTACTCCCATTCTTTTCAGGGCGTTAAAACGTAGTGTGTTGTCTGTTCTTCCTGTGGCAGTGGTCGGCTGGTTTTTTGTTGAGATCACCTCGAATTTCCAACGAGATCCGCCGCAGGTAATATTCTTGATGATTTACACGATTCTGCTTTTCTTTTCTGCACCCGCCCTATTTCCACTTTCATGTTGGTATGATGTCCGCAATAAGAACCGGTTGCGCGTGATGGCGGCAACATCTCTCGGTAGACTGGGATCCATGGAGAGTGTTGGAGTTCTAGCGAAGGGATTAACGGATCGCGACCGTCGTGTGCGGGAAACTTGTGCGAACGCCTTGAGTCACATTCTGCCAAACATGACGAATGCGCATTACGGCGTATTGGGTTCGGAATCCATGATTCACCTTGGGAATGGTCTGAGCAATTCGGACAGTCAGCTTGTATTGAAGATACTTTCTGCACTGGAAAAAGTTGGTACGAGCAAGGTTATTCCGTTTGTCGCACGCGTGGCAGACCGAGGGCGATCTTTGAAACTGCGTGATGCCGCACGAGAAACGCTGTCTATCCTCGAACGTCGCGCCATCGCAGAACAACAACGCGACAAACTCCTGCGACCGTCGGCCAATCCGGCAACGCCGTCCGACATTCTTCTTCGACCGGCGTCTGACGCCGAGACCGAGGTCGCTCTTCTGTTGCGTGTCCCATCGTCGGAATAGGCGACGCACTCATGTCTGGAGTAGAAAATTTTCTGGATGTTGAAAGTCAGCCGGTAGTCGCGACGGATCCGCCGCCTCAACTTCCGGACAAAGACTTCCTACGCGCTGTGGACAAATATATAAATCGACTTGGCAAGCGAAACCCACTACGATTTACAGCTGGGAAACTCGCTGAGGGTACTCCGCCCGAAACATTGACCGTTCTCGCAACTGCCTATCTCAAACTACTCCACTGGACCTGGACGAACCGGATTGTTGCTGCATGGTGCCTGGGAGCCATTCCGAACGGACAAGCGTCCGCAGATGAAGCTGTGGACCTGTTGCATCATGGTTCAAAACAGGAAGGTTTTCGCATGATCTCCCGGGGGTTTATTGTGCGGTACCTGGCACGTTGGGGATTTTTCGCCTTTTTCATGTGCGCAGTGTCCTTTGGTCTGTCTTACAACCTATTCGGTCGGGGTAACAACCAGTTTTCGGCGCAACCCATCTTGGCGATGACTTACCTGTTCTGTGATTTGACCGTGGTTGGGTTAGCGTCCGGGGCAATTACATTGCTTTACGGCCTTCGAAGCAAGCGTGCATTTGCGTTACTCGGTATGTGCCTCGTCCCGCTGTGGATGTTTGCAAAAGCTAATGCCTATGTTTATGCCTCCAAAGAGACCTTGAGAATTTACCGAGAATCCTACGATACGGTAGCTGGCACGCTAATTTCGATTTCTCTTCTCGTTCCGCTGTTGCCGTTTGTTGCCGATAGATTTGGCAAACACGCCTACCGGGCCATGTCATTTGCCTCCTTAAAGCAACTTAACTCTATGGACAGCATCGGCTTTTTTTCAAGGGGACTGTTCGAGAACAATGATGAAGTTCACAAGTGTTGTTACCTCTGGTTACGAGAGAACCTGTGCAAGATTGGACCTAAAAATTACGGGACTTTTGATTCGGGTACCATCTCCGCAATTACCCGGATATTGACTTATTACACCCATGAACTCGTTTTGGATGCTGTCAGGGCGCTGGAATTTATCGGTACCGCTCGATGCATGCCACAATTGAAAAGAACAGCAACGTACCATTGGGACGAGGAAGTCAGATTGGCCGCTGAAAAGACATTGGAGACGATTATTAAGAGAACCCAGGAGGAGACTCAGGGATCCCGACTCCTATTACCATCTTCAAATCCCGACAATCCTGCGGAAACCCTTCTTCGCCCCGCAAAAGCAGGCGACGCGGATGCCTCTCTGCTTCTTCGTATTCCTTCCGAAGACTAAATCGAAAACTATGCCTCCTAATAACTTAGGACCGTCTGCAAAGCCGGATGCTGCCTACATCGACCTGGGTTGGAAATACGTCGGCCGACTGCCGCCCGACAACTACGTCCGCCGTATTGCGGAAGACCTGATGCGCGGCACTCTGCCAGAGGACGTTTTGTCAGTTACGTTTGCGCTCTATCAAGACATCACGTGGAAATGGAATGAGAAGCAGCTGGCAGTTTGGTGTTTGGGTGCGATACCATTGGACGAGGCTTCTCAGAAGAGTGCATACTATGCATTAAACCGGGTATTGACGAAATACAAACCGAGGATTCTGGACTATAGGCTGGTATTTCGCGGCTGCTGTATGTTTATACCCATTGTCTTTACTGTCTTTATTGCCATCGTTATAAGTTTCCCGCACCTCGCTGCCTCTGTTGTATTCGCAGAATCAAATGCGACAATGTTATTCCTCTTATCCATAATATTTTTCTCTCTTTTACTTATGCCGCCAATCGCAAGCCTATATGATTTTTTACGCAAGCGCACTCTCCGATATATGACTTTTACCTCGTTAACACGTTTATACTGCTTGGAGTGCATTGCGCCTGTTTCCGCAGGCCTGTTCGAACGCGACAAAAGAATACGAGAACTTGCCTACCAATGGCTGCATCATAAATTGCCAACGGTGAAGCCGGAACATTTCGAACTTCTGGACTCCACCACAATTTCTTCTCTTGCAAATGTGTTGAATCACCCGGACCATGAATTATTACTAAAAACGCTCCAGGCAATAGAGTATATTGGTACGGGAGCATCTATTCCGCAGGTCAGGAAAATTGCTTATCGCGGGCAATCTACTGAACTAAAGGCAGCCGCCGAAAAAACTTTAGCTGTTCTATACAAACGAGCGGAAGAACAAAAGCGGAAGGCGACACTCCTGCGTCCTTCCAAAAATCCAAACGAACCATCTGCCACCCTTTTGCGGCCCGCCCAAGATAGTGACATCGATACAGCCCAATTGCTTCGAATTCCCGACTCGGATTAGGTGAGACATGACCCGTATAACCCGTACCAGCCTGAATTTCGAACGCGAACCCTTTGCTGCGCCCTGGGGATTCAAAGGTGGCCACATCTCAGAGTTGTGGCAGACAGTAGCCAGATTAGAAGATTCCGATGGTCGAGTGGGGGTCGGGCTGGGCACGCAGAGTGTTCTCTGGTGCGACCCGCGTGTGTTTATCGCAAATAGCGAATCGGCTGGCAATGCGCTCATGCACCTTGTGACCGGACATGCCGTGAAGTTAGCGGCACGAGAACCATTCGACAACCCCATTGATCTTCTGGAGCTTATCCTGCCCGAAGTTCAGGCTTATGCTGCCCAGATAACAGGCGTCCCCGATCTGCGATCCACATTTGCCCTGAATGCTCTGGTCGCGGTGGATCATGCAGCGTGGCAGCTCTACTCACACCAGCAGGGGGAACAGGACCTCGCTAGACTTGTGCCAGAACACTACGCTCCAGCCATTGGGTACCCGCACGACCGGGTGGTGACCATTCCAACTGTTGGTTACGGACTTGCCCTGACTGAGATCAGCAAGCTGGCCGACGCCGGGTTCTACGTGTTCAAGATCAAACTCGGCTCCGACCCAGCGCAGGACGGTTCGCGCACGCGAGCCGTCGGCGAGCGCCAGCGTTCCCCGTGCCCGAAGTGTCGTGGTACCCAGCGCAGGACGGCGATCCTCAAAGAATGCTTGAGTGGGACTGCCAGCGCATATCCGCTATCCACGCGACTCTCCAAAATCGGGAGGCTCCACAATCACACACAGGAATGCCGCTTTATTACCTTGATGCAAATGGTCGATACGATACGCCAGACCGCGTGCACCGACTGATCGACCATCTGGGAAAAATTGGGGCGCTCGAGCAGACCATTCTTCTGGAAGAGCCATTCCCAGAGCACGACCAGACGGATGTAAGGCAATTCCCAATATTGATCGTTGCGGACGAGAGCGCGGGATTACCCGCAGAGACAATCGAAAAATTGGACCAAGGATATGGCGCAGTGGCACTTAAGCCTGCCGCAAAGACGCTGAGCGTCTCCCTGCAGGTTGCCAAAATCTGCCGCGAACGTGGAGCCCACGCGTTCTGCGCGGACCTGACGGTCAATCCGATTCTGGTAGATTGGAATAAGAATGTCGCTGGGAGATTAGCGCCGCTGCCGGGATTTTCAGGCGGACTGTTGGAGACGAATGGATTTCAGAACTACAAACATTAAAACTGCTGACGGACAGGATGTTTTTAT